>NZZV01000213.1 GCA_002698945.1 Acidimicrobiaceae bacterium | reverse complement strand
CGCAACCTCGTTCCTCGCCGTCACCTCCGACACCTGACCCGCAACCTCGTTCCTCGCCGTCACCTCCGACACCTGACCCGCAACCTCGTTCCTCGCCGTCACCTCCGACACCTGACCCGCGACCTCCGTCGACGAAGCGACTCATCGGGGGACCTCGAGGGTGACCAAGTCGGCGAGTTCGTCGGTCGACAGTTCGCTGAGCCAGGCCTCGCCGGTGCCGATGACGGCGTCGGCGATCGCACGCTTGTCGTCGATCACCTGACCGATCCGCTCCTCGACGGTGCCCTGACACACGAGCTTGTGGACGTTCACTGTTCGCTGCTGGCCCATCCGCCACGCTCGGTCGGTCGCCTGATCCTCGACCGCCGGGTTCCACCAGCGGTCGTAGTGGATCACCTGGCTCGCGGCGGTCAGGTTCAGCCCGGTGCCGCCGGCCTTCAGCGACACCAGCAGCAGCGGCGCGCCGAGACCTTCCTGGAACTCGGCGACCATGCGATCGCGGCGAGCCTTGGACACCCCGCCGTGCAGGAACGGCGCGTCGATGTCGAACCGCGACTGGAGATGCGTCTGCAACAGGTCGCCCATCTCGCGGAACTGGGTGAACACGAGCGCCCGTTCGTCGACGTCGAGCAGTTCGGTGATCAACTCGTCGAACCGGTTCAGCTTGCCGGAACGGCCCGCCAGGCGCGAACCGTCCTTGAGCGCGTGGGCGGGGTGGTTGCAGATCTGCTTGAGCCGGGTCAGCGCGGCGAGCACGCGACCGCGCCGCTGCATGCCCTCCAGGTCCTTGGCATCGACGAGCAGCTGGTCGACCACGCCCTGGTACAGGGTCGCCTGTTCCTTGGTGAGCTGGGCGTAGGCGATCTGTTCGATCTTGTCGGGCAGGTCGGGCAACAGCCGCTTGTCGGCCTTGGTGCGCCGCAGCACGAACGGCTGGGTCAGTTGACGCAACCGGGCGGCGGCCTCCTCGCTGTTGTTGCGTTCGATCGCCGTCGCGAACTCCTCCCGGAACCGCTGCTGGCTCCCGAGCAGCCCCGGATTGCACGCGTCGAGGATCGCCCACAGCTCGCTCAACCGGTTCTCGACCGGCGTGCCGGTGAGCGCCAACTTCTGCGTGGCGCGCAGCTTGCGCACCGCCTTGGCCGCCTTGGTGGCGGGGTTCTTCACCATCTGCGCCTCGTCGAGCACGACGGTCGTCCAGTCGATCGCCGCCAACGACTCGAGGTCGCGCGGGAGCAGCCCATAGGTGGTGATGACGATGTCGGCGTCGGCCAGCCCGAACAGTGCCGGCTCGCCCTGGTGCCGATCGGAGCCGTGGTGGACGATCACCGTGCGACCCGGCGTGAACCGGTGGGCCTCGGCCTCCCAGTTGTGCACCACGCTGAGGGGACACACCACGAGGTGCGGACCCGGACGCTCGAGCAGGTGCGCGAGCGTGGTGGCGGTCTTGCCGAGACCCATGTCGTCCGCGAGGCACCCGCCGAGACCCGTGCGGGCCAGGAACTGCATCCACGACAGGGCGCGCCGCTGGTAGTGGCGCAGCTCGCCGACGAACCCCTCGGCCTCGCACGCCTCCGCGAGCCGGTCGTCGGGCAGGCCGGCGACGAGCTCGTGGATCCACGACCCGTCGACCCCGTCGGTCTCGGCCGGATCACCCTCGCCGGCCGCCTCACCGAGTTCGGCGGCGAGTTCGAGGTCGATCGCCAGGTCGTCGTCGCCACCGGACCCCGCCATCAGCTGCAGCAGTTCGAGCGCCGAGATCGACGACTTCTCCTCCACCTGCTCGCTCAAGGTCTTGCGCGCCTTGCGGAGCGCCGCGGTGTCGATGCGCACCCAGCGATGACCGGTGCGCAGCAGGCTGACACCGGCCGCCTCGGCCCGCTCGAGATCGGCCGCCGAGATCGGGGTCTCGTCGATCACGGCCTGCCACTCGACGAGGGCCTCCTTGCCGAACCGACCGCGGCGATCGTCGGTCGGACCTTCGCGGGCGGTGCCCTTGACCGACACCTTGGCCCGCACCAGGTGCTCGGGTCCGATCAGTTCGACGTTGGCCTGTTCGAGTTGGAGTGGTGCCTGTTCGATGAAGTCGTCCGCGTCGTCGATGTCGAGCTCGACGTGGCCGTCATGGTTGGCCTCGGCCACCTGCTCGAGCATCGGGACGGCGTTCGCGACCGCGGTGACGAGCCGCTCGGCCTCCTCGTGCAACGCCCCCAGCCGCGCCGGCGATCCACCGGCAAGATCGAGCGCCCGCGATCCGTCGGCGCGCAAGTCGGCGACCGTGCACCACCGCCCGGGGTCGGCGTCGTCGACGAGCTCGAGGTCGACGAGCCACGGGTCGTGGGCGTCGTCGGGGAGGGTCAGCCGCACCCGGCCGCGCACGACCGGCTCACCGGCCAGGCGGCGCCGGTGACGGTCGAGGATCGTCGCGGTCTCGGCGACCGTGCGTTCGAAGTCGTCACTCCCGGATCGGATCACCGGGTCGGGCTTCGCCAGCGCGGCGAACACGCCGCGGGCGGCCTGCACCTCGGGCGATCGTTTGCGGCCGAGGTCGGGCTTCCAGCCGGCGTGGTGCAGCACCGATCTGGCGAGGCCGTCGACCAGCGCCGCGACGATGTCGTCGGTGGTGGCCGACGACCCGTTCCGACAGATCGGCGGCGCCGACGCCGCCGCGTGGGCGACCGCCTCGCGTTGGACGTCGCTCAGGACCGGACGCCAGCGAGCCACGGTGAAGGGGCCCTCGTCGAGCACCTCGGGCACGACCCGACGGGCCGCCACGACCCGCACCGCGAACTGGGTGAGGCTCGCGAACCAGGCGAGCGACGGGCTGAGCTGGTCGCCGGACGGGGTCTCGCTCAGCCAGACGGCGGCGCCGAACGGGTCGAGCTTGACAGCGGGGATGCCGCGCTGGCCGGCGTCTCCGAGATCGAGCTGGAGCCGGCCGAGTTCGCCGTACGAGATCGGGGAGTCGTGCCAGGTGCGGTCGTCGCGGCCGCTCCACCGGCTGCGTCCGAACCCGCCGTACAGCCACGCCGCCGACGCCGGCGAGTCGCCGTTCCAGCCCCACACGTGCAGCGCGCCGGACCGCCAGGTGCCCTGGGCGATGAACGGCGCACGTTCGCGGGACATCCTTCGCAGAGTACCGAGCGGGTGTCGCAACGAGACCCCGACGTGACGCTGCGCAGTCGATCGTTTCTCTCGTCAGGGCGTGAACGACGGGTAGTAGTTCTCGGCGCCGAACTCGCGGACGTCGGTGAGCCAGTCGCCGTCGTACGGCCAGGCGTCCGGGTCGTCGTCGCTCGGACCCTGCCAGAACCGGGCGAGCGGGCCGTCGGCGCCCGGCTCCAACGACCAGGCCTGCCGCTTGTACGAGAAGTTGTCGGGCACCAGTCGATGCGCCTCTCGGAAGTGGTCGACCGCGGCGTCGTGGTGACCCTGCTGCTCGAGGTGGGTGGCGAGCTCGAAGTGCGCCGTGCCGCGAGCGGCGTCGGCGTCTCTCGGGCGTGACCGCTCGACCACCTCGTCCGGCGCGAGGGCGAACTCGCTGTCGCCACCCCGCTCGACCCAGTCGCGCAGGGCGGCGTGGTAGGCCTCGGCGTCGGTCCGGATCTTCGCGGCCTCGCCCAGGATCTCGCCGAACCGCCCCGGGATGTCGCTCGGAGCGGCGCCGGGACGCTCCTCCCGACGGGGCGGAGGTGCCGCCTCGGCCGGGCGGACGATCGTGCCCGCTTCGTCGATCCACACGCTGTTCGGGATGTTGACCACGCCGAACAGCTCGGCCATCGCGTGGTGCTCGTCGATCAGCGACGGGTGCGTCGGCGCGGCCGCCTCGATGAACGGTCGGCAGGCATCGGCGCCGACGGTGTCCATGCCGACCGTGACGAGCTCGAAGCCCGCCGGATACAGCTCGTCACGCAACTCCCGCCACACGGGCAGGTCACGGGAGCAGCCTCAATATGGTGCCCACGACAGAACGAGCACCTTCTGGCCGCGCAGTGACGACAGCCGGAACTCGTCACCGTCGAGGTCGGGCAGCGCCAGTTCGGGTGCCTCGGCCGACACGAGCGCCCGGCCCGAGCCGGTCCACGGTCCGAGCGCCCACAGATCGTGTTGGTCGTCCCGCACGAGCGGCATGCCCATCCGTTGCGACGCGGCGGCGACGTCGATCCGTCCGTCGCGCACGGCGTCGCCGAGCGGGACGCAGACGTCACCACGGCACGCGCCCTCCGGCCGGATCTTCCACCCGGTCGCCCGTTCGAACTCGTCGGTGCCGGCATCGAGGTCGCGCAGGATCATGCCATCATCGTGACAGACCGATGCCGACGGACGCCGAGTCAGGTGGCCAGGACGAGGACCCAGTAGGGAACGCCGTCCGGGCTGGCGGCGACGCCGATGCCCGCGTATCGGTACTCGCCCACGAGCTGGGCGTGGTGGGCGGAACTGTCGACCCAGCGGTCGACGAGCAGCTCTGGATCACGGAATCCCGCGCCGACGTTCTCCCCCCAGGCGACCCAGGCGAAGCCGGCCTGCTGGAGCCGGAACCCGGTGTCGGTGCCGCCCGGGCCGGCATGGCTGAGGGAGCGGATCGAGGCGAGGTAGTCGGCGTGTGCCTGCGCGGCGGCCGTGACCCGGTCGTGGAGCTGCAACTCGGGCATCGATCCGGCGACGCGCACCTCGTTGATGGCGTCGAGCGTCTCGGTCCGGAGGTGCCCGGCGGGATCGGCCACGTCGTCGGGGGGATCGACCCGCCACGCCCGGTCCTCGACCCGGGCCGGTTCGTGGACCGGACCGGCCGACACGACCGGCACGACGCAGACCGCTCCGAACGCCACGAGCGCGACGAGTCCAGCGGCGAGACGACGTCGGGCGGGCACGATCGCCGAGCGTACCGATCCCGACCCGCCGCGACCCATCCAGCCCGCGGCCGCCGACCCACCGCGCCTCGGCGGCGCGCCCTGCCCGCCCCCTCCGAATTCTGTGGACGAATTCTGTGGAAGCGACGATGACCTCCTGAGAGCATGTTCGCTTCCGCAGAATTCCGACGTCCACGCTGTGGCAGCCATCAGGACGGCGGCGAGCACGTTCGCTTCCACAAAGTGGGCAGGGCTGGGCAGGTACGGTGCTCGGGATGGGGATCAGCGAGGAGGCGGCGGCGTTGTACGCGAACGACCCGTCGGCCGTCACGTACGGGATCGAGTTGGTCGCGGCCGACACCGATGGCGCTCACGTGAAGATGGTGATCCAGCCCGGGATGTGCAACGGACTCGGCATCGTGCACGGCGGGATGGTGTTCCTGCTCGCCGACTCGGCGATGGCGTTCGCCAGCAACTCCGGGCCGTCCGCGGCGGTCGCCACTTCCGCCGAGATCGACTGGCTCGCTCCCGCCCGCGCCGGCCAGACCCTCGTCGCCACCGCCACCCGGCGGTGGGGCAGCAAACGGTCGGGCCTGTGGGACATCACCGTCACCGCGGACGACACGACCATCGCCCTGTTCCGAGGCCGCACCCGCTCCGTCGGCTGACCAGGGACAGATGGTGTCGGATACCTCCTGTCCGCCCGGCATGCGGCGGTTCTGAGGCGACGGACAGGAGGTATCCGACACCATCTGTCCGCCGTAGCCTGGGGGGTGATGAGTGACTACCAGCCGCCTCTCGACGACATCCGGTTCGTGATGGATCAGGTCGCCGACCTCGACACGATCACCGGCACGGAGCTGTTCTCCCACGTCGACAGCGACACGGTGCACGACGTCATCGCCGAGGTCGGCCGGTTCATGGCCGAGGTCGTCGCCCCGACCAACCGCGACGGCGACACCATCGGCTCGCAGTGGCACGCCGGCGACGGCGACGCCTTCCCCACGGTCGTCACACCCGACAGCTTCAAACCGGCCTACGCCAAGTGGGTCGAGTCGGGCTTCGGCGCAATGCCGTTCGACCCCGACTACGGCGGCGCCGGGTTCCCGTGGCTCTCCGCGATCGCCGTCCAGGAACTGCTCACCAGCGCCAACATGGCGCTGTCGCTGTGCCCGCTGCTCACCCAGGGTGCGATCGACGCGATCCACGCCCACGGGTCCGACGAGCAGAAGGCCACCTATCTCCCCAAAATGCTCACCGGCGAGTGGACCGGCACGATGAACCTGACCGAGCCGCAGGCCGGCTCCGACGTCGGGGCCGTCACCACCAAGGCCGAACCCGACGCCGAGGCCTCGGAGCGCTGGGGTGCCGACGCCTACCGCATCTCCGGCCAGAAGATCTTCATCACGTGGGGCGAGCAGGACTTCACCGACAACATCGTCCACCTCGTGCTGGCCCGCACGCCCGGGTCGCCTCCCGGCACCAAGGGCATCTCGATGTTCCTCGTGCCGAAGTTCCTCCTCGAGTCCGACGGTTCGATCGGCGATCGCAACGCGGCGTCGTGCGTGTCGATCGAGCACAAGCTCGGCATCCATGGTTCACCCACGTGCGTGATGTCGTACGAGAACGCGATCGGCTGGCTGGTCGGTGGCGAGCACGAAGGCATGCGGAACATGTTCACGATGATGAACAACGCCCGCCTGTCGGTCGGCCTGGAAGGCCTCAGCATCTCCGAACGCGCCTACCAGGACGCGCTCCAGTACGCACAGGAGCGCCTCCAGGGCCGCGCCATCGGTGCGCCCGCCGGCGAATCGAGCCCGATCATCGACCATCCCGACGTGCGTCGCATGCTGATGACGCAGCGGTCGTGGATCGACGCGATGCGCGCCCTCGTCTACAGCAACGCGGCAGCGCTCGACCGTGCCGACGCCGCCAAGGCCGCCGGCGACGCCGACGAGGCCCGCCGCTGGCAGGAGCGCGCCGACCTGCTGATCCCCCTCACCAAGGGGTTGTGTACAGATGTCGGCAACGAGATGACGTCGCTCGCCGTGCAGGTGCACGGCGGGATGGGCTACGTCGAGGAAACCGGTGTCGCCCAGCACTACCGCGACGCCCGCATCGCCGCCATCTACGAAGGCACCAACGGTATCCAGGCCGCCGACCTCGTCGGTCGCAAGCTCGGGATGCGCCGCGGCGGTGTCGTCACCGACCTGCTCGACGAGTGCGAGCAGCACGCCGCGGCCACCGATGCGGTCGACGGCATGGGTGCATTCGGTGACCGGTTGCGCGAGGCGGTCGCCACCGCCCGCACGGCCACGACGCACCTCCTCGAGGTCGGCCAGACCGACCCGAAGACGCTGCTCGGTGCGTCGACGCCGTATCTGCGGCTGCTCGGTACGACCGTGTGCGCCGGCCTCGTCGCGAAGGGCGCGGTCGCCGCAGCGGAACGGGGCGACGACTTCGGTCGCGCCAAGGTCGTGTCGGCGAAGTTCTTCGGCGAGCAGATCCTGCCGTCGGTGCAGGGCCTGCTCCCCGCCGTCCAGGCGACCGCCGACGACCTCTACGCACTCGACGCCACCCAGTTCGCCTGACCGACGGCGCCGTCGTCGGTCGATGTCCGTCGGCCGATGTCAGACCACGACCGACCGCACTACTTCGATCCCCGGTTCATGACATGTCGGTCGTGGTCTGACATCGACCGACTCACAACCGACTGACATGTCGGTCGTGGTCTGACATCGACCGACTCGCTGGAAGACGGCTCGGGACTTCGGTACGGTCGGCCCCATGGCCAGCCGGACGACACCCCGACGCATCAGCACACTCGTGACCGTCGTCGCCGTCGGCATGCTCGGCGCCTGCGGCGGTGACGACGACACGGACACCGCACCCGACACCGGCACCGACACGGGGGCCGAGTCAGGTGTCCCACCGACCGCGCCGCCGAACGACGCCGACTCCGCCACCGACTCCGGGGCGACGGCGACCACGGCGGTCGACGGGGGCGTCGAGGTCGACGAGGTGCCCGACGACCCGGCCGAGCTCGCCGAGCCGACCGGCACGATCACCGTCGCAGATCAGACCTGGGAGGTCGCCGGATTCGCTCAGGCGCTCGAGGATGGCGAGTTCGTCCAACTCGACGGCGACTTCCTCATCTGCGAAGCCGACAACCCCGCGTTCCCCGGCGACGCCAACATCATCGTCGGCCTCGACGACGATCTCGAGTTCTCGTTCGGCATCAGTGACGGCGAACCGCGTGCCGAGTTCGGCGAATCGATCATGCGGGAGACGGCGACGACCGTCGACTTCGAGCGCGTCGACCGCACGATCACCGGCACCGCTCAGTTCACGGACGCCGGCGCCGCCGAGTTCGACATCACCTGCGGCTAACGCTTCGTCGGGCCACGTCCGCCCTGCCCTGCGACGACGCGGCGCAGGTGCACGACGCTCACGGGTGCTCGGGCAGCAGTCGTCGGATTTCTCGGATGGTCACACCGACGTGACCGAGGCTCAGGCGGCCGGGACCGAGTGGGCCGCTGCGGTTCTCCCCGAGGGCAGGAAGGCGCGAGACCGCACGGGCGGCGAGGTCGGTCATGTCGGCCACCTGGCGATGGGCCTCCGATCGGGCGACGGCGTCGTCCTCGCAACCGACGTCGAGCGAGGATGCCTTGGCCGCGTATCCGGCCGCGCCGAGCGCATGGGCTCCCATGTGCGCGACGGCGGCAGCCTGTTCGGCGGCGTAGGCCGCTGCCTTCGCGGCCGGAGTTGGTGCGTTCCGAGCAGCTGCACCTGCAGCGCCGCCCCGACGGCGCACCGCCTCGCCGGCGTCGAGGTCGCCCGCCGAGAAGGACCGCGCCTGATCGATCGCGGCTCGCACCCTGGCGTCGCCCGGCACGGCGACCTCGTAGATGTGGAGGACGTGCTCGGCACAGTCGGCCGCCCACGCAGCGAGTCGACGACGGTCGTCGACGCTGAGGGTCTGGGGAGACGGAGCCATCGTCGGATCGTAGGTCCGGGTCGGGGTCGGGCGTGCTGGTGGGCGCCACCGGGCGAGCCGCGACCCGACCCACACCGCCAGCCACCGGCCGCCGGCATCAGATCCTCATCGGATCGGCGGAACCACCACGACAGCAGATCGGTGGCCCGAGCGGCGGGGAGTCGTCCCCATGTCTCCCAACTCCGGCTGACCGTAGGTTCGGATCCATCGGCATCGCGCCCGAACCGTCCCGGACCTCCGGAGGTGACCATGTCCCGTGCATCGTCCTATCGCGCCACCGCCGCCGACCTTCGCCGGTCGAGTCACGACCTCGCCGACCTCGCGCTGCTCCACCGGCGCCTCGACGCCGGCACGTTCGCCGCTGCCGGACCCGTCGCGACCCTGCACGACCGGTCGGTCGAAGTCGTGGGCGCGTACCTGGCGACGGCGTCCGACGAGATGAGTCGCCTGGCCGTCGAGTGCGATCGCCGCGCCGAGGTCTGCGATGCGTACGACCGCTCCGTGCGGGCGTGGCGCGACCTCCCGTGGATCGATCGATGGTCGGTCTCGCCGCCGCTCCCGCCTGCGCCGTGGGTCGTCGGGTGATGCTCGCGCTCGATCCCGCAGCGGCGCGGACGGTCGCGCGCAGCCTCGCCGCGAGCGGCAACTCCCTGTACACCCAGGCGTTCGCCTGGCGGGCACGCCTCGCCGAACTCGAGCTGGCGGGCCACGGGCTGCCGGCTCGCCGCGCCGTCGAGCAAGCGGCGGAGGAACTGTGGCGCAACGCCGCGTTCCTCGGCCTGGTGAGCGACCGGGTGATCGGCGCCGACGCGGTGCCGATCGATGCGGCTGCGCTGTGGCAACTGGCGGGTGGTTCGGCCGGTCGGCGCGGGTGGCTCGGCCCGTTGCGAGCCCGGCTCGGTGCGTCACCGCTCGGCGGCGACCGCACGGGAACGTTCGATGCCGAGCTGCGCCGGCCGCTCCAGGTGTACGGCGCCGACGGGGTCGGACGTGCGCGGTCGGTGCTGGCGCGTCTGCTCGCCGATCTGTCCGACCCGATGCAGATCCGCGAGGACGAGTTCGCACTCGTCCGCGTCGCCGACGACCGTTTCGTCGTCGTCCTCCCCGGCGTGACCGACCTGTCCCGACCCGACTTGTCCCTGAGCGAGGATCACCGCAGCGTGCGCGACCTCGACCAGTACGCCGTTGCGTCGTCCCGATCCTCGGCGGTCGACGACAACCGCTATGCGTCGATGGTGTGGGCGGCGCTCGACGAGCACGACGTCCCGGAGGGCGCCGAGCTGCTGATCGTCGGCCACTCGTTCGGCGCCGACACCGCACTCGACCTCGCCGCCGATCCCGTGTTCAACGGTGGGCGATGGACGGTGACCCACGTCGTCGCGGCCGGCTACCACTCACGGCCACAGTTGCCCGACGTGGTCGACGGCACCGAAGTGCTCGTCCTCCAGAACCATCGCGACGCCGCGGTCATCGTCGAGGGCCTGGGCCACTCCAACGCGTCGAAGTCGGTGACGTCGCGGGTGAACGTGGTCGCCGATGCCGCCCGGTTCGACCTGCCCGGCGCGTTCGGGCACGTGGTCGAGGCCGTCGAGCACGACATCGCGACCGCCGTCGACCTCGGCGAGTTCGCGTGGGATCACGGCGACGACATCGCCCGACTCGTCACCGGAGTGGGAACGGGCGACGTCGGTCTGGCCCGCGGCAGTGCAGCCGAGTTGCTCACGCTCGAACCGGGTGTGGAACGGGTCGGCGATCACGCCGTCGTCGACGTGTTCGAGGGCGGCAGCCGCGGGGGCGGCCATCATCCCGCCAACTACATCGATCACGTCGCCGACGTCGACCACCCCGACGTCGTGGCGTTCCTCGCCGGCATGTCGGCGCAGGGCTACGCCGCCGACGGCAGCGTGGTGGCCGTCGACGTGTCCGTCCCACGATCTGGAGGTTCATGACAGGAAAGTTGAGTCGACTGTTGTCAAGTTTGGTCGTTGGTCGTACGATGCACCCATGGCGCTCGACCCGAAGACCTGGACCGTCAAAACTCAGGAGGCATTCGCCGCGGCCATCGACCAGGCCAAGGCGAAGTCCAACCCCGAACTCACCCCCGATCACCTGCTCGTGGCGATCACGAGCCAGGAAGGCACCGTGGTCGCGCCCGTGCTCGCCAAGCTCGGTCAGTCGCCGGGCATGGTCCGCGACCGTGCCCTCGCCCAGGTCGACAAGCTGCCCCAGGCCCACGGCGGCGACGAGCCGCGCATGGGCCGCGAGCTCACCCGGGTCACCGACGCCGCGACCCAGTTCCGCAAAGACCTGAAGGACGACTACCTGTCGGTCGAGCACCTGCTGCTCGCCATGGCCGACCGCCTCGGTGTGTCGAACGACGAACTGCTCACCGTGCTGAAAGACGTGCGCGGCAGCCACCGCGTCACCGACCAGAACCCCGAGGAGAAGTTCGCCGCGCTCGAGAAGTACGGCCAAGACCTCACCCAGCGCGCCGCCGAAGGCAAGATCGACCCGGTCATCGGTCGCGACGACGAGATCCGCCGCGTCATCCAGGTGCTGTCGCGCCGCACCAAGAACAACCCGGTCCTGATCGGCGAGCCCGGCGTCGGCAAGACCGCGATCGTCGAAGGCCTCGCCAGCCGCATCTCCGACGGCGACGTGCCCGAGGGCCTGAAGGGCAAGCGCCTGATCGCACTCGACGTCGGCTCGATGCTCGCCGGCGCCAAGTATCGCGGCGAGTTCGAGGAACGACTGAAGGCGGTCCTCAAGGAGATCACCGACGCCGAGGGCGAGATCATCACCTTCGTCGACGAGATGCACACGATCGTCGGCGCCGGCGCCGCCGAAGGCGCCATGGACGCCGGCAACATGATCAAGCCGATGCTCGCCCGCGGCGAACTGCGCATGATCGGCGCCACCACGCTCGACGAGTACCGCAAGCACGTCGAGAAGGACGCTGCGCTCGAACGCCGCTTCCAGCAGGTGTACGTCGGCGAGCCGTCGGTGGAGGACACGATCGGCATCCTGCGCGGTCTGAAGGAGCGCTACGAGGTGCACCACGGCGTGCGCATACAAGACTCCGCGTTGATCAGCGCCGCGGCCCTCTCCGACCGCTACCTCACCAATCGGTTCCTGCCCGACAAGGCGATCGACCTGGTCGACGAGGCGGCATCGAAGCTGCGGATCGAGATCGACTCGATGCCGACCGAGATCGACGTCGTCGAGCGTCGCATCCTCCAGCTCGAGATCGAGCAGGTCGCGCTCGAGAAGGAGAGCGACGAGGCGTCCAAGGAACGACTCGACGCGCTCCACGAGGAGCTCGCCGACCTCAACGTGCAGCTCGCCGACATGAAGCAGCACTGGGAGGCGGAGAAGCAGGGCATCGACGCGATCCGCAACCTCAAGGAAGAGCTCGAGCACCTGCGCACCCAGGTCGAGCGCGAGACCGACCTCAACCTGGCGGCCGAGATCCGCTACGGACGCATCCCCGAACTCGAGCGGCGGATCGAGGAGGCGACGGCCCACCTCCATCAGCTCCAGCGCGAGCAGCCGATGCTGAAAGAAGAGGTCGACGCGGAAGACATCGCCGAGGTCGTGTCGAAGTGGACCGGCGTGCCGATGACCCGACTCATGGAGTCGGAGATGACGAAGCTGCTCCACCTCGAAGACTCGCTCCACCAGCGCGTGATCGGCCAGGACGACGCCGTCATCGCCGTGTCGAACGCGATCCGACGCAGCCGCGCCGGCCTGTCCGACCCCAACCGGCCGATCGGCTCGTTCATGTTCCTGGGCCCGACCGGTGTCGGCAAGACCGAACTGGCCCGTGCCCTCGCCGAGTACCTGTTCGACGACGAGCGTGCGATGGTGCGCATCGACATGGGCGAGTACATGGAGAAGCACTCGGTGTCGCGCCTCATCGGTGCGCCCCCGGGGTACGTCGGCTACGACGAGGGCGGCCAGCTGACCGAAGCGGTGCGGCGCCGTCCGTACTCGGTCGTGCTGCTCGACGAGATCGAGAAGGCCCACCACGACGTGTTCAACGTGCTGCTGCAGGTGCTCGACGACGGTCGACTCACCGACGGTCAGGGCCGCACGGTCGACTTCACGAACACCGTGCTCATCATGACGTCGAACCTGCCGGGCGACCCGCGCGAGTTCTTCAAGCCCGAGTTCGTCAACCGGGTCGACGACATGATCCGGTTCCGGGCCCTCACCGAGGGCGACCTGCGCCACATCGTCGAGATCCAACTCGAGCATCTCCGCCATCGACTCGCCGAGCGCCGCATCACCCTCGACGTCACCGACGACGCGATGGCGCTGCTCGCCGAGGCCGGCTTCGACCCGGCGTTCGGTGCTCGGCCGCTCAAGCGGGTGATCCAACGTGAGATCGGCGATCAGGCCGCGGTGATGATCCTCGAAGGGAAGGCGGCCGAGGGCAGCACCCTGCGGGTCGGTGTCGAAGACGACTCGCCCGAGGGGCGTTCGCTCCGGCTCGACGTGGTCGATTTCACGGAAAGTTGACGGAGCGTTGGCCGACCACTGACACGTGGTCGGGCAAGCTACTGATGTTTCCTTCCGCTCGCCGCCTCACAGCACTCCCGCCGTCTGTGAGGCGGCGATTGGTTTTTCCGGACCGGTGTCGGGCAGCTGACCCACCGGCACAGATGGTGTCGGATCCCTTTCCGTGCATCGACCGCGATCGGGACCGAACGTGTCCCGCACGGAAGGGATCCGACACCATCTGTGCAGCATCCGGTAACCGTCGGCGTCGCTGATCCGTGTAGGTGTTGTGACGGTGGTGGCGACACACGACTTCGAGACGGTGTTCCGCGCCGTGTTCCCGCGCCTCGTCTCGCTGGGTGCGCTCCAGACCGGCCGCACCGACGTCGCCCACGATCTCGCGCAGGAGACGATGCTGCGCGCCCACGCCCGCTGGGACGAACTGCGCACCTACGACGCACCCGAGGCCTGGTGCCACACCGTGATGAGCAACCTCCTCATCGACCATCATCGGTCCGCCGCGTCGGAACGGCGGGCCGTCGACCGACTCGGCGCCCGACTCGACCGCGACCCGGCGACCGCACCGTCCGCCGACCGCACGGCTGCGTCGGCGCTCGATCGGTGGAACGAACTCGTCGCGCCACTGTCGGACCGACACCGCACGATCGTGACGCTGTACTACGCAGACGACCTGTCCGTCGCCCAGATCGCCGCCCTGCTCGGCACCAGCCGCGGCGCCGTGAAGGCGTCGCTGTTCAAGGCTCGCCGCGCGCTGCGCAAGCACGTCGACGCCGACGCGGCACCGGCTGCCGGCGAGGCATCTGACGACATCGGAGACGACCATGGATGATCGGATCGAACGCCAGCTCCGCGATCTCGCCCGCGGGGCGCGCGCCGAGGTCGAGGCCGGGCTCGACGTGGAGGCCGAGCTCACCACCACGCAACGGCACGACCCCGCCTCGGTCACGCTCGCCCGGGAGGCTCGGCCAGGAGACCGCGCCGGTACCCGACGGGCAGGCTGGCTCGCGGTCGCTGCGATCGCGATCGTCGCGCTCACCGCTGGGTTCTGGTTCGTGGGTGGTCGCGACGACTCGATCGAGGTCGCGTCCACAGCGACGAGCGGCGCTCCGCCGACGACGGCCACCAACACGGTGACGGCGACACCGGTCGCGACGACCGTGCCGGCGAGCGACCCTCCGCCTGCGACCACCGCACCCTCTGCACCCGATCCGTCGTCGCCAACGTCCCCGGCGTCCAGTCTCGCCACGCCGGCCACAAGCGCCGCGACCGGCACCTCGGATCCTCCCGTCACCACCGTCGTAGCGACCACCGCACCGCCGGCTCCCAGCACGACCGAGCCCGCGGGCAGCCAGGACGTACCACTGGTCGAGTGGCGCGACCTGCGGTGGGAAGCGGCGTCGATCGACCGACGGTGCCCGTCCGGCGGCACCGGTTGCACCCAGCTCGAGTACGGCGCCGACGGAATCCCGCTCACCTACGACCCGACCACCCGCGAGCTGACGCGGCACAGCACGCCGCCGGTCACCGCGACCCTGCCCGCCGAGTACGGCGACAGCTACGTGGTGCACCCCGGCACCGACGACGTGGTGTACCTGGTGGTCGATCCCGAGACGCCGGCCGAGCTCGCCGTCGACGTGGTCGCCGTCACCCTCGCCGCCGGCGACGCCGGACGCGAACTCGGCCGGTGGGCCCGAGTCACCGACAACGTCGGCGACTCCGAACTGGTCGCGACCCCGGCCGGCCTGGTCAACGTCGGCTGCTGCGGCCCCGACGAGGTGCGCCCGGCACCCGACGCCGAGGTGCTCGTCCCCTGGCTCGACCTCGACGGCGAACCCGTGACCTTTGATGCGCCGACGTTCCGCGTCGAGGTGGTCTACCCGACGCTCGTCGTGCATCGCGACGACCCGGTCACCGGCACGACCCGCACCTGGACCTACGAACCGGCCGGCGAGTGGCAGCCGCGAGGCATGCCGACGCTGACCGCGACGTACGACGGCGGCTTCCTCGCCACCGAGTTCGGGCAGGGGTACTCGATCGCACGCGGCTACACCGACGGGAGCATCGACCAGATCGTGATCGACGATGTGCTCTACGTCGACGCGGTCGACCCGGCCGGTCGGTTCGAGGTCGCCGACGTCGGCGAGATCGACGGGCGGTCCGCCCGCGTCGACCCGTTCCCCGACGGCGTCGACACGTGGGACGGCCGAGCCGAGTTCGGCGAACCGGGCACCGGCACGATCGAGCTGCCCGGGATCGACGAGGCGGTCGACGCCGGAGCGACGTGGGCGACCAGCCCGGTCGAGTTCGCTGCCGCGGTCGCCGGGTCACCGGAGGTCAACGAGGTGCGAACGATCGACGCCACCCGGTGGTCCGAGGGCGAATGGACCGTTGAGGTGACGACCTCGAACCTGTTCGACGATTCGGTGGAGGCCGTGCGCTGGGTCCTCGTGCTCACCCGCGGCGACGACGGTCGGTTCCGCTTCGAGTCCGGTCAGTGGAGCCAGTCGTGCCAACCCGGCCGCGGCCACCAGGAGTTCTCACCCGACCTGTGCATCTGACACCCCTCCCGCACCCCACCTGCGGGTCGGGTGTCGGAGGGGACGACTCGCCCCCAGGGCGAAGCGTTCACGGAGATCACCCGACCCGGCTCACATCTGCCCACCGTGGACGCCACCCGCGTCACGTCCCGCTCGGCGCCGACTCGGCGCGAGGCAGGGTGAGCCGGAGCCGCAGCGGACGGTTGCCGACGACGTCGAGCGATGCCCCGTCCACCTGCGCGAGGCGTCGGGCCAGCGACAGGCCGCGGCCGTGGCGGGCAGCCGGATCGACCGGCCCGTCGAACAGTGACTTCAACCGTTCGGGCTCGACACCGGGGCCCTGGTCGATGATCGTCACCGACGGTCCGTCGATCAGGGCGGTGACCGAACCGGCGCCGTGGCGCAACGAGTTGTCGACCAACACGTCGATCACCTGACCGGCCAGCCCGCGCGTGCCGTGCACGAGCGGCGACGGGGTGGTGACCACCAGACCGATGTGGCGGCGTGCCGTTGCGTAGCGCGGCTGCCATTCGTCGACGTGGTGTTCGACGAGCGCGGTCAGGTCGAAGTCGCTGCGCTCGCTCGTCGAACGGTTGCGAGCCGCTGCCAGCAGCTCGTCGATCGTGGCGTTCAGCTGGTCGGTCTGGCTGAGGATCGTGCGCGCCTCGCCGGCGATGTCGGGATCGGCGCTCATCGACAGGATCTCGACCCGCATCGCGATGCCGGCGATGCCGGTGCGCAGCTGATGGGTGGCGTCGGCGGTGAAGTGCCGCTCGTTGGCGAGCAGGGTGTGGACCCGTTGCGAGCTGGTCTCGAGCGCCGACCCGATCCCGTCGATCTCCGGAATCCGGGTGCGCACGAACGGGCCGAGCGAGAAGTCGCCCTCACCGATCGCTCCCGCGCGTCGCGCCAATCGCTCGAGCGGGCGCGCGAGCTGGTGAGCCTGGACGGCCGCGAGCCCCGCCGCCGCCGCGATCGCGCCCAACGCGAGCAGGAGCAGCACCTGCAACTGCGATTGGAAGTTCTCGTCGAGCAGCTCGGCCGACGTCGACACGGTGACGAGGTCGAGGTTGGCGGTCCGCGCGCTCGCCCATCGGAGCGAGCCGCCGGTCGCGGGCTCGCTGTAGAGCATCTGACCGTCGGCACTGATCACTTCCAGCCCCTCGTTCGGGCCGAGGTTGACGTCGAGCTGCGCGTAGTTCGTCGGCCGGTCGAGCGAAGCGTTCTCCGAGATGATCGCTGCGACGGTGTTCGCCTGGTCGGTCAAGGTCGCGTTGAGCTGATCCTCGGCCGTGTTGTAGACGACGATCCCGATCGGGAGCGCGAGCGTGCCCAACACGACCAACACGATCGCGATCGTCGAGACGACGAGCCGGCGGCGCATGGCCGGAGTGGGCTACCCCTCGAAACGGAAGCCGACGCCGCGTACGGTCACGATCAGCGCCGGCGGGTCGGAGTCGTCGCCGATCTTGCGGCGCAGCGTCGAGATGTGGGTGTCGAGGGTGCGGGTCGAGCCCCAGTAGTTCTCGTCCCACACCGAGGCCATGATCTGTTCGCGGGTGAACGTGGCGTCGGGCTTGCTCATCAGGAGCGCGAGCAGATCGAACTCTTTCGAGGTGAGTTCGAGTTCCTCACCGTTCAGGTACGCACGACGCGATTCGGTGTTGACCCGCAGCGGGCCGCCGCTCAGTTCACGCGGGATCTGATGGGCGACTTGGGCGACGCGCAGCCGAGCCTTGATGCGTGCGACCAGCTCGGCGAGCCGGAACGGCTTGGGCACGTAGTCGTCGGCGCCGGCACCGAGTCCGACGATGATGTCCATCTCCTCGGCGCGTGCGGTCAGCATGATGATCGGGAGCTCGGGCCGCTCCTCGCGGACCTTGCGGCAGACGTCGAGACCGTCGATGTCGGGCAGGGTCAGATCGAGCAGGAGCAGATCGGGTTTGCGGGTCTCGACGGCGTGGAGTCCGTCACCGCCGGTCGAGGTGTGGATGACGTCGTAACCCTCGCTGCCCAACACGCGCAAAAGGGGCTCGCTGATCCGTTCGTCATCTTCAACCAGCAGGATCGTGGTCACGCGTTGCATCGTACGCCACCCAGCGGGTCACATCACGCGCCACGCGTCGCGAATCCCCACCTCGGGTCGGGTGTCGTACGGACCACCGAGAGCACGGAAGGTGTCGGATCCCTTGCGTCGCGACTGGTTGGGCCGCCACCGGGGTCGATGCACGCAAGGGATCCGACACCTTCCGTGTCACCTTCCCTGTCAGGGGAGGTCGTCGAGCTGGGCGAAGATGGTGTCGAGGTTGCTGAGCGAACGTCGCAGGTCGAACGCCTCGTCGAGGATGTCGTTCGGCACCTCGTCGTCGGCTTCGAGCAACGAACGAAAGTCGCGCTCCTCGTCCCACGCCCGCATCGCGTTGCGCTGCACGATCCGGTACGCGTCGTCGCGCGACAGCCCACCGGCGACGAGGCCGAGCAGGACCGGCTGGCTGAACACGAGCCCGTAACTAGCGTCGAGGTTGGCCTGCATGCGGTCGGGGAAGACCACCAGGTTCGACAACAGCCGCCCCATCCGCCGCATCACGTAGTGGGCGAGATGTGACGAGTCGGGGAGCACGACCCGCTCCACCGACGAGTGCGAGATGTCGCGCTCGTGCCACAGGGCGACGTCCTGCAAGCCGGCCAGCAGATTCGAGCGCAGGACGCGCGACAGTCCGCTGACCGTCTCGGCGGAGATCGGGTTGCGCTTGTGCGGCATCGCCGACGACCCCTTCTGGCCGGGCTTGAAACCTTCCTGCGCCTCGCGCACCTCGGTGCGCTGCAGATGCCGCAACTCGACGGCCATCAGCTCGCACGTGGCACCGATCGACGCGCACGCGTAGAGGAATTCGCCGTGACGGTCGCGGGCGATCACCTGGGTCGCCGGCACCGGCTGCAGACCGAGCGCGTCGCCGACGAAGGCCTCGACCGACGGCGGCACGTTCGAGTAGGTGCCGACCGCACCGCTCAGCTTCATCACCGCGACGGTGTCGCGAGCCGCCCGGAGTCGGGTCCGGTCGCGGGCGACCTGGAGGGCCCACAGGGCGACCTTGGCGCCGAACGTGGTCGGCTCGGCGTGGACGCCGTGGGTGCGACCGATCATCACCGTGTCGCGGTGTTCGCGTGCCAGGCCGACCAGCACCTCGATCAGGCGGTCGATCTCGGTGAGGAGCACGTCCGCGGCGTCGCGGAGCTGCCAGCACAGGACGGTGTCGCCGACGTCGCTCGACGTCATGCCGTAGTGGATCCACTTGGCGGCGCCGCCACCGCCCCCGTCGACGATCGAACCTTGGACCACGTCGACGAAGGCGGCGACGTCGTGGTCGGTCACCGCCTCGCGCTCGAGGATGGCGGCGACGAACGCGTCGTCCGCTGTGGGGGCGTGGGCGCGGCACGCCGCAGCGTCGTCGGCGGGGACGACACCGATCTCGGCGTGGGCCTCCGTGGCGAGCAGTTCGACCTCGAGGTAGCGACCCCACTTCGACGTGTCGGACCACACCTCGCTCATCTCAGCCGTCGAGTATCGGGGGATCATGTCGCGTCCTTCATCAACAGTCTCGGGTCGGGTGTCGTACGGAACGCGAGACCAGCCGGGTCGGGTGTCGTACGGAACGGCGAGGCGCAGCCGAGGCGTTTCGGGAGATCACCCGACCCGGCGGAGACGCGCGCCACGGGACCGGAGTCGGGTGATCTCCGGAAACGGCGACTCCGTCGTCGTTCCCTGCGACACCCGACCCGCCGTCCCACCATCAGGCGGTCCAGAGGAGGTAGTCGTCGCGGTCCGCGCCGACGCCGACGACGTTGACCGGCACGCCGACCTCGCGTTCGACGATCGCCAGGAACTCCTGAGCCGCAGGCGGCAGCTGACCGCGCTCGCGGGCGCCGGACAGGTCGGTCTTCCAACCGGACAGCGTCTCGTAGACGGGTTCGACCCGGGCGAGGATGTCGGAACGGTCGGGGTAGAAGTCGATCGGCTGCCCGTCGAGCCGGTAGCCGGTGCAGACCTTCACCTCGTCGAACCCATCGAGGATGTCGAGCTTGGTGAGGGCGAGTTCGGTGAGGCTGTTGAGCCGGACGGCCTGACGAAGCATGACGCAGTCGAGCCAGCCGGCGCGGCGACGGCGCCCGGTCACGGTGCCGAACTCTTTGCCGACGTCGATCAGGGTGTCGCCGTCGTCGTCGAGCAGCTCGGTCGGGAACGGACCGGCGCCGACACGGGTCGTGTACGCCTTGGTGATGCCGACGATGCGGTCGATGTCGCGCGGGCCGAGCCCCGAACCGGCGCACGCGCCGCCCGCGGTCGGGTTCGACGAGGTGACGTACGGATAGGTGCCGTGGTCGAGATCGAGGAACGTGGCCTGCGCACCTTCGAGCAAGACCTGCTCGCCTCGTGCGAGGGCCTCGTGGAGCAGGGTGACCGTGTCGGTGACGTACGGCTGCAGCCGGCGGCCGAACTCGACGAAACGCTCGACGATGTCGTCGACGTCGAGCGGATCTTCACCGGCCTGGACGATGACCAGGTTCTCCGCGATCGCCCGAGCACGCACCGTCTCGGCGAAGTGGTCGAGGTCGACGACCTCGCCGATCCGCACGCCGACACGGCGGGCCTTGTCGGCGTAGGCGGGGCCGATGCCCTTGAGGGTGGTACCGATCTTGTCGTCGCCACGCATCGCCTCGGCGATCGCATCGTGCGCCTGGTGCCACGGGAAGATGAGGTGAGCCCGGCTCGACACCTTCAGATCGGCGCACGAGATGCCGCGGCTCTCGAGCATGTCGATCTCGTGGAACAGGGTCGGCAAGTCGACCACGACGCCGTTGGCGATCACGGGGATCACGTGGTCGTAGAGCACACCGCTCGGCACGAGCTGGAGGGCGTACTTCTCGCCATCGACGACGACGGTGTGTCCGGCGTTGTGCCCACCCTGGTAGCGCACCACGTAGGTGTGCTCCTTGGAGAGCAGGTCGATGATCTTGGCCTTGCCTTCGTCACCCCATTGGGCTCCGACGACGACGGTGACAGGCATGGGCACGCTCCCCGATTGATGCGGACTGGAACGTGTGGTGATCGTACCAGAGGCGCACCGATACCCTCAGATCCCGTGGCAGTGATGCGCAGGCAGATCTGGGCCGAGATGGACGAGTCGGCTCGGCGTGACTTGTTCGACCGCGGGCTGGCCGACATCTTCGACGACGGGCTCCGCGCCTCGATCGGAGAACTGTTGCTCGACGTGCGTGACCGGGGCGACGTCGCCGTGTGCGAGGCGCTCGCCCGCTTCGACGGCATCGAAATCGAACCCGACGGGTTGCAGGTGACCGACGACGAGATCGACTCGGCGTCGGTGTCCGCGGAGGTCGACGCCGCGATCGACGATTCGATCGAGCACCTCCGGGCCTTCAACGAGCAACAGATGGCACGGTTCGCGGACTGGTCGTTCGAGTCGGAGCCCGGACTGACGGTCGGCGAGAAGATCACCCCGATCGCCTCCGCCGGCTTGTTCACCCCGTCGGGAAAGGCCAGCTACCCGAGCGTCACCTTCCAGCTCGCCGTGCCGGCCCGGGTGGCCGGTGTCGGGACGATCGTGGTCGTCGTGCCGCCGGTGCCCGGCGGTGCCGGCGAGGTCGATCCGGCCGTGCTCACGGTGTGTCGCAAGCTCGGCATCCGGGACGTGTTCCGGGTGAACGGTCCGGCCGGTATCGCCGCGATGGGGTTCGGCACCGAGCGGATCCCACGCGTCGCCAAGCTGATGGGCCCCGGGTCGCCGGCGGTCACCATCGCCCAGGTCGAGATGCAACGCCACGGCGTGAGCACCGTCATGTTGCTCGGCCCGACCGAGAGCGTCGTCGTCGCCGACGAGACCGCCGACCCCGTGCGCCTCGCCGCCGACCTGCTGATCGAGGCCGAGCACGGCACCGACAGTTCGGTCGTGCTGATCACGCCGAGCGGATCACTGGCCGATGCCGTCGACCGTGAACTCGAACGTCAGCTGAGCGACCTGCCCGACGTGCGGGCGACCGCTGCCCGTGCGGCGCTCGGCGACAACGGTGGGTGCGTGCTCACCGACGACGTGTTGACGGCGGCCGACGTCGCCAGTCGCTACGCGCCGGAGCACCTGCAGATCGCTGTCACCGACGACGCGGTCGACGAGGTGGTCGACCGGTTGGTCAACGCCGGCGAGATCCTGATCGGCCAGCACACCCCGTTCTCGGCCGCGAACTTCGTGATCGGCTGCCCCGCGTCGCTGCCGACGAGTGGATTCGCCAACGTGAGTTCGGGCATCACCGCCTCGACGTTCCTGAAGCGGACGGCGATCGCCCGCGCCGACGAACGCGCGTTGGCCCGCATGACCCCGTCGGTCGTCGCACTCGCCGACCACGAAGGCTTCCCCGCCCACGCCGCCGCCCTCCGCAACCGCACCTGAACCCGTCGGATGAGGTCAGACCCCATCCGACCACCCACGAGGTCGGACCCCGGCAAGCCATGTCGGATGGGGTCTGACCTCATCCGACCCACAAGTGCTGGGGGTCACGAACCGCGCTTGATGCCGGCCTTGG
The DNA here is from genome assembly GCA_002698945.1 of Acidimicrobiaceae bacterium. Taxonomy (GTDB): domain Bacteria; phylum Actinomycetota; class Acidimicrobiia; order Acidimicrobiales; family Ilumatobacteraceae; genus Ilumatobacter. The sequence goes on along the minus strand of NZZV01000213.1, from coordinate 10,981 downwards.
TGAGGGTCGCCGCGGGGACGCCGACGTCGCGCCACGACGAGTACGAGATGCCCTTCCGGTCGGCGTACGACTTCGCCACCTTGACGAAGTCGCCTTCGAGCTTGGTGACGTCGACCGCCGAGTTGAACGACTCGAGTTCTTCGGTCAGGTCGCGCCGCTCCTGCACCAACTGCAGCTCCTCGATGGCCGTCGCCGTCTCGAGCTCGGATTCGATCTTGGTCAACCGGGCCTTGATCGAATCGGGCGTCCGCTTCCGCCCTCGTTTGGGCTTACTGTTGCGGAGTGCTTCGAGATAGTCACGCACGATGCGGCCTTCGGCACGCCCGCGCTCGAGCGCTGCCTTGTGTTCATCGGTCATCGACTTCGGACCACGCTTGCCTGCCATACGCGCCATCCTATATCACGATCTTTATTTCCAGCCAGGGGTTGCAACATGTTCGAATTGGTGAATCACGGACCCGACACTTTCGTCGGAACCGGACCGCGTTATCCGTGGGGCGGACTCTACGGTGGCCAGATCGTGGCCCAAGCCCTTCGTGCCGCGGCACTGACGGTCGACGACGACTATCGGGCCCATTCCATCCGTGCCTATTTCATCCGGCGCGGCGACCATCAGGAGCCGGTTCGGTACGAGGTCGACCGGATCCGGAACGGTCGGAGCTTCGTGACCCGGCGTGTGGTCGCCCGTCAGGCGGTCGGTGCGATCCTCAATGCCGAGTGTTCGTTCCAGCGTCCGGAAGAGTCACTCGACATCCAGACGATCCAGGCGCCGTCGGTCACCCCGCCCGAGCAGGTGGAGAACACCGCATTTTCCAGTGACTTCGACCGACGATTCACCGAACCGACGCCCGGCAACTCCGTCGGTCGAGACGGCGAAGGTCGGGTGATGGCGTGGATGAGGGTGCCGCACGAACTCCCCGGCCCCGGCGCGCCGGATGCCGACATCATCCAACAATGCTGGCTGGCGTTTCTGTCCGATGACCTCGCCACCGACACCGTGCGGGCAGCACACACATTGCACCGGAACGACGATGGTGAGCCGCACTATTCGGGTGTGAGCCTCGACCACACGATCTGGTTTCACCGGCCGTTCCGCACCGACGTCTGGCAGTTGCACGACTTCTCGTGCCACCACTTCACCGGCAGTCGCGGTCTCGCCGTCGGTCACGTGTTCCAACCGGACGGCACCCACATCGCCACCGTGTCCCAAGAAGTCCTCCTGAGAGAACCCAAGTAGCCAGAAAGGGGTCAGGTCGGTTGGGGTCAGACCACAACCGACAAGATGTCTCGGACGTCCAGCCGACGGCGAGGTCGGTTGTGGTCTGACCCCAACCGACTCGGCCAACGCCATCCGGTCAAAGCAGCGGGGCGACGGCTTCGGCGATGAGGTCGAGGTGATCGAGGTCGTCGAGGTCGAGGATCTGGAGGTACAGCCGTTCGGCACCCGACTCGGCCCACGCCCGGATCGTCGCGGCCGCTTCCTCTGGCGTCCCGGCGATGCCGTTCTCGCGCAGCTCGTCGGGCTCGCGACCGATCGCCGCCGCACGCCGTTCGACCTCGGCCTCATCGGCACCGACGCAGGCGATGAGCGCGGCCGACCACGTCATCGTGGACGGGTCACGACCGGCGTCGGTGCATGCGTCGCGCACGACGGCGCACTGCGACTCGAACACGTCGCGGGACACGAACGGCAGGTTGAACTCCGACGCGTACGTGGCGGCGAGCTTGGGGGTGCGGTTCTTGCCCTTGCCGCCGACGATGATCGGCGGCCCGCCCGCCTGGACAGGCTTCGGGAGGGCCGGCGAATCGACCACCCGCCACACCTCGCCCTCGTACGAGAACGTCTCACCGTCGGGCGTGTTCCAGAGGCCGTGGATGATCGCCATCTGTTCCTCGAGGTTGTCGAACCGCTCGCCGAGTTCGGGGAACGGGATGCCGTAGGCGGTGTGTTCCTCCTCGAACCAGCCGGCGCCGAATCCGAAGTCGACCCGGCCGTTCGACATCTGGTCGACCTGGGCGATCGAGATGGCGAGCGGGCCGGGCATCCGGAACGTGGCGGCGGTGACGAGGGTGCCGAGCCGGATGGTGGAGGTCTCGCGGGCGATGCCGCCGAGGGTGACCCAGGCGTCGGTCGGGCCGGGCAGCCCATCGACATCACCCATCTTCACATAGTGGTCGCTGCGGAAGAATGCCCCGTAGCCGAGCTGCTCCGCCCGCTGCGCAACGGCGAGGAGGGTGTCGTACGTGGCGCCCTGCTGGGGCTCGGTGAAGATCCGAAGGTCGGCAAGTTCCATCCTCCAGACCCTACGCCGACGCGGGTCGGGTGCCAGAGGTGACGGCGAGGAACGAGCCGTTACCGTTGGTCACCCGACCCGAGCATCGCGGCGGCCACTAACGTTCATCACCGATGCACGACCTGCCCCCGCTCTCGCCCGAACTCGACGCCGTGCGGACGCACGTGTTGGAGCACTCGGTGAAGCGGGGCGAGTTCACCCTCAAGTCGGGAGCGCCCTCGTCCTGGTTCCTCGACACGAAGCAGACCGCATGTCGACCCGACGGCATCCTCGCCGTCGCCGACGCGATGCTGGCGATCATCCCCGACGACGCCAACGCCATCGGCGGATTGACGATGGGGGCCGACCCGGTCGCCTTCGGCGTCGCCGCGGTCGCCGCGACCCGAGGTCGCGATCTCCGCAGCTTCAGCGTGCGCAAGGAGGCCAAGGGTCACGGCGTGACCGGTCGCCTCGCCGGGGCGCTGCAACCCGGTGATCGGGTCGTCATCACCGAGGACACCACCACCCGCGGCACCTCGCTCATGGAGGCGGTCGAGGTCGTGCGCGAGTACGGCTGCGAGGTCGTGCTCGTCACCCTGATCGTCGACCGCGGCGACACCTGCGCCGCGCTGTGCGAGGAGGCGGGCGTTCGTTATCGACCTCTCCTCACCGCCGCCGACCTGGGCTTCGGCCCGGACGACTGACGGTCAGTCGAGCACCCGACGCGAGGCGACGGCAACCTCGCCCGTCGACGGGCGGTAGTCGGCCACCACGCGGACCGTGTTGGCGCCCATGCTGTCGGTCGCGGTCGACTCGAGCAGCAGTCGGGTCGAGGCAGCCGACGTCGGCACTTCGATCACGAACCCGACTGCGGCGGCCGACACCCCTCCTCGGAAGCCGGCCACGACCGCGCCGCCGCGCAGGACGGCCGCCTTCTGCGCCGGGATGGTCTCGAACTGGAGCGAGTTGTACGGCGCCCAGAGCAAGCCCTGGAGCGCCACTTCCTTCTTGGCACCGGTGTTGGCGGTGAACAGTGGGGTGCTGTAGCCGAGCGTCGAGTCGAGCACGTGAACGGCGACCCACGCCGTGTTCTGTAGCCGACCAGACACCTCGATACCGCTGTTGGATTGGCTTTCGAAACGTGTGTTGCCTCGGGTGTACAGGGTGGCGCCAAGGTCGCTGTCATCGAGACGAACCGTGTCGCACGCCGTGTTGTCGACCGCCGGATATTCCTGACGAGTGATGTTGCCCATCGTCATCGTCTGACCCTTGAGCACGACGTGACCGACGTTGTCGAACACGTAGACGCCCGACTTGAAGTAGTTGTCGTTGCCGAGCGGCAGGTTCGTGTAGTAGCCCGGCTCGAACACGCGACACGAGCCTTCGACGTCGTACGGCGGATTCAGATACGTGGGGTTGGCGCCGTTGTCGTACGTGGCCACCTCGGGGGCGACGATGAGGTTGGTGCCGAACAACTCGTCCCACTCCCGGTTGACGCAGTGGATGCCGCGTGTCGTCGGATCGAAGGTGAGGTTGGGGAGCGTCATCGATGAGCGGGCGAACTGCACGCCGCTGTCGGAGGGGTTCGAGGTGGCGCAGGCGTCGTCCGGATACCAGATATCACCTTCGACGATCGTGGTCGGTTGTGAGAACAGGCTGCGCGATGGCGAGTTCAAGAAGACGGGTCCGTTGATCTCGGGCTTGCCACCCAGGCTGAACTCGAACGTGTTGCCGGTGGCGGGGGCACCTTCCTCGGTGATGACGATTGCCCAGCCATCGGCCGGCGGCAGCGAGCCACCCACGATGCGGCACGAGACGATGACCTCGCTATCGTTGACCGTTGCGGGGAACGGCACATCGATACCGGCACCGCCGGCGGCGGTGGCGCACAACGAGCTCCGCAACGAGAGCTGCTCGAGCGCGTCGTCCATCGCTCCCTGGGCCGATGCGAGACGCCCGGCTCGCGCCTCGGAGACCTGGCCGTAGCGCAGCGCCGCCGAGGTGTACGTGGCGATGCCCACGACGATCAACGACAACACGACCGTCACCACCAACACGAGCGGCAGGATCGCGCCGTCGTCGCGGGACGTGTTCGGGGAACGTTGCATCACTCCACCACCAGGGTTTCGGAATCGTGGACGATCTCTTCGGGTAGCCCGGCGAACTCGACGAGCTGGAGCAGGCGATTGCCTTCCTGCCAGCGCTCGACCGACGACGAGAGCAAGGTGAGCAAGATTCCGTCGCCGAACGTGTCGACCTGTGGTTGCCGATCGTCGTCGGAAGCGTGACCGGTCGGTCCACTGACCACACGGGTGTACCGGAGCACGAGTTCGCTGCAGTTGCCCGACTTCGTGATCGTGACGTCGACGTCTTCGACGAGCGGGGCGATCAGGCTGCCGTTGCCGTTGCCGTTCTTGCTTGCGTTGGCGACCGGGTTCGGGTTGACCGACTGGATCGACGCGACACACGGGATACGGCTGACATCGACGTCGATCACCGAGGTGGCACTCGCGCCGCTCGGGTCGGTCACGGTGTACTCGATCGTCGCGATGCCCGGTGAGGCGCTCGCTGGCGGCGTGATCTCGACGTCGATCGCGGTTGCTCCGGCGTCGAGGGTGACGACTTGCGCCGACCATCCGTCGGGCAGGGTGCCGAGGGTCACGGTGAGCGGGTCGACGTTCGGGTCGACGACCGGGAGGTTGACGCCGACCTCGACGCCCGGGTCGGTGGCCACCAAGACCGGAGCTGCGGTCGGAGGGTCGTTCGGCGGGAGCGTCGTGGTCGTGGTCGTCGACGGATTCACCTTCACCGTGATCGTGGAGCTCGTCGAGAGGCCGCCGGGGTCGGTCACGGTGTAGTCGATCACGTAATCGGCGTGGACGTCGTCGGGGGTCAACGTCACGTCGAGGCCCGACACCGACGATGTCCACGTCGCCGGCACGTTCGTGAGCGTCACCGTGAGAGCGAGACCCTCGGGGTCGTACGCCGGAAGGGTGAACGTGACCGGCACCGAGGGGTTGGCGTTGAAGTCGAGCGGGTCGGCGACCGGCGGCTGATTCGGGATCGTGGTCGTGGTCGTCGACGTGGTGGTCGGCGGTGCGGTCGTCGTCGTCGTGCCGGCAGACGGAAGCGTGCTCAACGTCTCGGCCGGGTTGCGAGATGCGGCGTCGACGCGAAGCGTGTCACCATCGAACGTCGTGAGTTCGAGTTCGACGCCGATGATGTTCACGACACCGTCGATGACACTCGTCTTCCACGTCACCGTGGCCGGGTTGCTCGCCACGGGAGGCAGCCCGGCGGTCAGGTTCTGCGTCTCGGCCGTGCCACCGTTGACGCACGAGACTCGCACGATCGTGCTCGAATCGCCCTCGTCGAGGAGACGGTACGACGCCACGAAGATGTTCGGTGCGCCGCTGACCGACTCGCGCCAGCTGAGGCGAACGAGGTTGATGCCGGCGTCACCGCCGGTACAGCCCGTCGTGCGCCCAGGTGAGTCGTCCCAGAAGTTGGTCGCTGCCGTCTCGGGCGCATGAGGAGTGGCGCTCACGTCGGCCGGTAGCCAGGTCGAGATACCGAGCAGCGACCGGGCGTCGTCGGCGCGCGCTTCGGTGGGGGGCGCAGTACGCACGACGACCGTGAAGGCCACGGCGAGTGCAGCCGAGATCACCCCCATGATCGTCACGACGATGAGGACCTCGATCAGGGTGAACCCGTCCCGAGACCGACGGGTCACCGGTCGCATGGCTGGACCGACGACCGCTCGTTCGGCGGGTCGCTCGGTGGGTCGTTCGGTGGGTCGAACGACCGGTCGCTCGGCGGGTCGCTCAATCACGCTTCACCACCTGGATGGTCTCGATGATGTCGCCGTCCGGGCTCGTCACTTGCAGGGTGACCAACTGCAGGAGGTAACCGTCGGCGTCGTAGCAGGGCTTCGGTGCCAGGGCGGGGTCCCAATACCGGGAGCCGTCCCACACCATGACGGGGTAGAGAACGCTGAGCTGGTGGTCGGCCCACTCCGGCGGGTTGACGACACCGGTACGGAGGGTCTGTTCGTAGGTCGAGCGGACCTTGTCCTCGCCGTTGGCGAACGCGGCGTCACCCGGCACGTTGACCGGGTCGTGTTCGCAGCTCACGCGGTCGGCGGCTTGGAGCACGCCGTTCGCCGACTGCAACCATTGGTAGGACTTGGCGTGGTCGCGTTCGAGCCGCGTCCCGATGATCGAGGCTTGTGCGGCGCCGAGTACGACCGTCAGCACCATGCCGACGAGTACGACGGCGATCACGATCTCGACGAGCGTCGCTCCGGTGTCGCGACGACGAGCGCCGCGCATGAGTTCCCTGTGTTCCATGTCCGCTTTCCCTGGTAGCGCCCGTGTGCGGGATGGCGCTCGTCAGCTCATCGGCGCGCGGAGGACAGAACTTGAGGGGTGGGTGTGACGCAGTCGCCCGCGACCGGCGCGGAAGTGGGCGTCAGGGGAGCAGCGCGTCGCTGACCCAGCACTCGGTGAGGTGCAGGGTGCTGGCGATGCGAACGATCCGGAGTGGTTCGCCCGTCGGGCGGCCACACATCGCGACGGCGGCCTTGATGCACGACTCCTCGTCGGGGAGCACCATCGGCAGACGGGCACGACGCATGCCGGCCGGACCGGCGGTGAAGCAGTTGATGTAGGTCTTGCGGAAGTCGAGCTTGTTCGCGAGCGACGCCGGGATGAAGTCGGCGAACCCCATGCCGAGGGCGTTGCCGCCGCTCACCTCGGTCAGGTCGAGCAGGACGATCGAACTGACCCGTGGCTTGGCGAGATCGTCGAGGCCGGGCACCCAGAAGCGGCCGGTCACGTTGGGGTCCATCGTCGTGCCGGAGATGTCCTTGCCGCCGCGCTCGATGATGAGCACGTCGATCTCGTCGAACGGGAGCGGTGGGACGAGGGCGCGTGCGTACTCGGTGAGTTCGTGTTCGTAGTCGCCGCCGACGTCGGCGGTGCGGAGTCCCTCGACCCGGACGACCTCGCCGGTGCCGGCCTCGACCGTGGCGATGCCGCCGAGCAGGCGGCCGGTGTCGCGCAGCGCGGCGCACGCGTCGAGGAGGCGGTCGCGCATCTCGATCGGCCCGCACGTGTGGACGAGTGCCGCTCCCGGCTGCTTACCGAAGCCGACCACGGCCATCTTCATGCAGCCCGACTCGACCGGCCCCTTGAAGCAGGTGTGCGGCTTGACCCGATTGACCGGCAGGAAGCGGTCGGCGGCAGCGGCGTTGGCGTCGAGGTGGACGGGCGTGCCGGATGGCGTGTGAGCGACGACGACGGTGTCCATCGTCGCCCGGATCTCGGCGCCGAGTGCTTCCTCGGTCATGCCGAGGTCGTGCAACATCTGACGTTGGCCGTCGGCGGTGGCGCCGCCGTGCGACCCCATCGCGGGCACCACGAACGGCTCGGCGCCCAGCTGCCTGAGGGCGCGGATGGTGCCGCGGAGCACCTCGACCCGACCGGTCAGACCGCGGGAACCGGCGCCGACGGCGACCGTCATCCCGTCGGTGACGTCATCGGTGAACGTGTCGACGGTGGCAGTGAACGCCGCCGCCTCGATGTCCTGCACCCCCGGCGGCGAAGGCACCTCCAGCTCCAGCCGATGCAGCTCAGGAACGGTCAAGCCATCCGGAAACGGCAGCTCCACCCCAGTGACGAGTTGCTCCCACGACATGGAGTGATCGTAGACCGGTTGCACCGAACGTCAGCAGACGGCAGCATCGCAAACACGCCAGGAGTTCACGGCGAGTTGCCATTGACCGAGATCGGTCCCGCTCTCGGGTGGGTCAAATCGCAACTGCGCGACAACCTGCACCACGGTGGTGCCGGACTTGCTCGCCACCGCCCGCAAGCGAAACCTTGCCTCTTGAGGGCCGCCGGCAACCTGGATCACGAAACCGCTTGCCGATGCCGACGAGCGAGCATCGATAGAGGCAACGACAGCACCACCGAGTAGCTGACCCTTGGCATCATTCGTCACCTCTCCGAACGCAATACCGGCCTCAGGCGCCCAGATCTGGCCGTGAATGGCCATCTCCTTGTTGTTGCCGGCGGCGGTCGAGATGATCGTCTCAGGGTGCGCGAGGGTGGATCCGACTGCGTGGATGCTCACGTAGTTGGTCGGGTTCGTACCCTGCTCGCGGCGAAAGATCTCGAGCGAACCGGAGTTGGGACCCGTACCCTTTTCGATTGAGAAGTTCGTCTTGCCAGCGACATAGAAGGTTGCACCTCCCGTTCCTGAGTCGTCGACCATCGCATCCTCGCACGGAGCATTTGCGATGACTTGCTCATCTCCGGCGATCACCGGGAAGCCCGCTGATACCTTGGCCTTGTCGACCCTGATTTGAGCCGCGGAGGCATCTCCAGGGAGATCGAAGAGATAGTCACCCGACCGGAGGTATGCGTTGGTTCCGAAGTCGGGCGCGAACGTATAGCGGCCGGGGTAGTAGATCCGGCAACCGCCGTCAGTTCGATACGCACCGTTCGGGTTCGTTGTGGCGTCAAACACCGAGTTGGTGCGGTTCGTCAGCGAGCCCAGGTTGGGCACATCCGGTTCTGGGAAGAGGTCCGACCACGCCTGGCTGGTACACCACAAACCGTTCTGCCCCGCTGGTTCGAATGAAAGGCCGGAGATCGGGGTCGCATCGAACTCACCGGCTGCGCCACATGAAGGGTCGGTGTAGAAGAGGTCGCCGAACTTGATGGTGAGCGGCGATTTCAGGTCAAGGAGACTCGTGCGTTCGACGTAGGTGTTTCCGCCGAACACCTTGTCACCTCCGCTCTGCGTCTGAAGGCCCTCGCCATCCGGTACTCCCTCGCCCGTGACAACGACAGCCCAGCCCGTCGTCTCGCTGAGGCTGAGGCCGACTGGCTGGCACGACAGGTCGACTGCGACATCGTTCAGCGGGAAAGCGAAGGGAAACGGAGTTCCCGTGCTCCCAAAAGCGGTGGTGCACAGGGTGCCGTCGCCACCCAGTCGATCAATCAGGTCCCGCATCGCACCCTCGGCGGCCGAGAGGCGATCCGCTCGATCTTCGGTGATCTGACCCTTGCGGAGCACGGACACCGAGTAGGACGCAACGGCGACCACAACGAGCCCCAGAATCGTGATCACGACAACGGTCAAAATCAGAACTGAGCCGCGATCACGACGGGGTTGACCGGCACGCATCATCACGGCTTCTTTCCTAGTGCCGCGTCAGGCAACGTTTGCGCGTTTGACGTAGTCGCGGAGGGTTCGGTCGTGTGCGTTGCGGTTGCGCCAGATGATGTAGCGGCGGATCATGCTGGCTTGCTCGCGGTGTGAGGCGTGGTCGGTGCCGTCGAGGGTGAAGTAGCGCAGCGCCTGGAACTGGGCTTCGATTCGGTTCAGCCACGACGAGTAGGTCGGTGTGTAGGCGAGTTCGACGTTGTTCGCCGCGGCCCACTCACCGACCCGCTGGTCGGTCTTGGTGGACAGGTGCGGTGCGAAGTTGTCGAGCACGATCCCGATCCGCACGTCGGGCGGATACCAGGAGCGGATGTAGCGCAGGAACCGCAAGAACGCGGTCCGGTCCTTGCGGGCGACGATGTGTCCGTAGAGGCGATCGCGGTTCAGGTCGTAGGCGCCCATCATGTGCCGCACTCCGTGGGGACGGTTGTAGGTGGCCCGTCGCCGGCGACGCCGCGGCGCATCGACTTGGCCCTTGCCGGCAGCGACTGGTGCCCACTGTTTGCCGGGGTGGGGTTGCAGGTTGAGCGGTCCGAACTCGTCGACGCAGACGATCACGGTCGGATCACCCTCACCGGCCTCGACGGTGCCATCGGCGATCGCGTAGAGCTCGAGGATCCGGTTCTTCTTGGCTTCGAAGTCCGGGTCGTTCGATTGTTTGAAGGTCTTGATCACTTGAAACGACACGCCCTCCTCGCGGAGCAGAACCCGGAGGCCCTCATGGCTGATGTCGTCGACCACCCCCTCAGCGACCAGGAACTCAGCGAGCTTGCTGAGTGACCAGGTCGAGAACGGCAACCCGTGATCTTGGGGTCGCGACAACGCGATCTTCTTGATGTCTTGGCGTTGGGGCAGCGTGAACGTCGGCGGGCGTCCACCGGCGTACTTCGGCGTCAACGAGTCGAAGCCGTCGGCGTTGAAGTTGTGGATCACCTCACGCACCCGATCCGGCGACGTGAACGCGATCTCAGCGATCTGGGCCACCGACATGCGCTGTGCGGACCACAACACGATCTGGGCTCTTCGCCACCGGACGACGGAGCCCGTGCCACGCCGGATGATCTGCAACAACTTCTGGCCCTCTTGAGGGGCCAGGTCTCTCACGACGACACGTTTGGCCATCCACCAAGGAAAACAGATCCGACGACCTCAGTGGTGGACGCGCGACCCAACAACGTTGCCGGTCACGGCACTAGTTTGCTGCGACGAGCAGGGAAGCCTGATCGACTCCACCGTTGTTGGAGAAGTCAGGTGGGGGACGATTTATCGAACGCGGCCGCGACCAACGTTGGGCTGTCGCTCGTGTAGCCGACCCATGCATGCGAAGGTCTCCAAGTCGGGCCTTCGCTTCTTCGCCCACGATCGCGTTTCTCCGGACTGTCCCTCGAACGGTGAGACAGCTGCGCATCGCGAGCTCAAGGCTGTGATCGCAGCAACCGCTCGCGCGATCGGGCTCGAAGCGGAGATCGAGGCGT
>NZZV01000212.1 GCA_002698945.1 Acidimicrobiaceae bacterium | reverse complement strand
GAGCCGCTCCCGGACGGTCTCGCCGTCGTGGGATCCGGTTCCGTCGACCTCTTCCTGCAGTCGAATCTCGGCGACACCGACGTCGAGGTGACCGTGACCGAGGTCCGACCCGACGGTCAGGAGATGTACGTGCAGAGCGGCTGGTTGCGCGCGTCACACCGTGCGCTCGACGAGGCCGAGTCGACCGAACTCCGACCCGTTGCCACGCACCTCGAAGCCGACGCAGAACCGCTCCCCGAAGGCGAGTTCGAACTCGTGCGGGTCGAGATCCTGCCGTTCGCGCACGTGTTCCGGGAGGGGTCGCGTCTCCGCCTGATCGTCGACGCCCCCGGCGGCAATCGCGCCATCTGGGCGTTCGACACGATCGCCCAGGGAGAGCAGGTGACGATCGGTCACGACACGGCGACCCCGTCGCGGCTCGTGCTGCCGGTCGTCGACGGCATCGAAGCGCCCGATCCGGCGCCCGCGTGCGGCTCCTTGCGTGGCCAACCGTGCCGCCCGTTCCGAGACGGCTGACCAGAAGGGGTCGGTCGGTTGGGGTCAGACCCCATCCGACCCGACGTGAGCGTCCCGCCAAGCAGGACTCGTCGGATGGGGTCTGACCCCAACCGACTGGTGGTGGCTGTCGTACCTGGCTCGACGGGGCGCGATGTGCTCGACTGGAGGGGATGAGCCAGGCGATCGACCACCGCAACGAACTCGCCGAGTTCCTGCGCGCCCGGCGCGACGCCGTCACACCGGAGCAGGTCGGTCTGCCGCGTGGCTCGACCCGGCGGCGAACACCGGGACTGCGTCGCGAAGAGGTGGCGATGCTCGCCGGCGTCTCGCTCACCTGGTACACGTGGCTCGAACAAGGTCGGCGGATCAACGCCTCCGACGACGTTCTCGGCGCGATCGGACGCGCGCTGCGGCTCGACGACGCCGGCATCGAACACCTGCTCGCCTTGGCGCAGCCGTCGCCGGCCCCGGTCGAGGCGCCACAGGAGGCGCCGACCGCGCTGGTCCGGTTGATCGAGGCGCTCGAACCCGCCCCTGCCTACGTCCTCGGGCCACGCTGGGAGTTCCTGGCGTGGAACGGCGCCCAGGCGCGGCTCTATCCCCGCATCGTCGAGCTCGACGGCATCGAACGCAACCTGCTCTGGGTACTGTTCGCCGACCCGGCGACCCGCGACCTGATCGTCGACTGGGACATCCACGCCCGCCAGGCGCTGGCCGAGTTCCGCGCCGGCACGACGACGCTGCGCGGCGACCCCCAGTTCGGCGACCTCGTCGATCGGCTCCACGACGCGAGCGACGAGTTCTCGGCGTGGTGGCGCGAACACGACGTCTCGGGGTTCGAGACCCGGATCCGACGCTTCCGGCACCCTGCGGCCGGCGTGCTGACGTTCGAGTACCAGCAGCTCGCGCCACTCGAGTGGCCGAGCTTGCGCGTCAACTGCCAACTCCCGGTCCCGGGCGACGACAGCGCCGAACGGCTCGCCGTGCGTCACTACCTCGTGTGATCGCATCGCATGTGATGCGGACCGGAAACACAGGGTTCACACGCTCGACCGTCCGCGTTCAAGTCGGCCCGTCATGATCAGTCGCATGCAGAACGACACCGCGCTGCCCGCCGACACGCACGAGCCGATCGGAGCGACGGGGCACGTCGAGGCACTGATCGTCGCTGCCGATCATCCGGCGCTCGCCGGCGAGATCGACGAGTTCCTGACCCGTCTCCACGTCGAGCAGCGGTACTTCGGTCCCTCGGCGAGCAACCGGCCGAAGCCCTCTCGCTCGCTGCTCGCGGCACTGCGCGAGCGCGGCGGGTTCCGGATGGCGATCTTCGTCGACACCCGGATCGTCGGATTGGCCCGGATCGACGGTGCGGGCGAGATGTTCCTGGCCGTTGCGCCCGAGTACCGCAACGAGGGACTCGGCACCGAGCTCGGTCGCGCGATGGCCGAACGTGCCCGCCAGCTGCACTACACCCGGCTGGTGATGAGGTCGACGCGTCGATCGGGTGCCGCCCGTCGCGTCGGCAACGAGCTCGGTTGCATCGTGATCGACGGCGACCACGGCCGCACGGAGTTCATCCTCGACCTGCTCCCCACCGAACGCTCCGCCTGACGCGGCTGCACCCGTCGGTTGGGGTCAGACCTCATCCGACACCGAGCATGTCCGTCGGATGAGGTCAGACCTCAACCGACATCACCGGGGCCCGCGACCCGAGCATGCCCGTCGGTTGAGGTCTGACCTCATCCGACATCAACCGACTTCTGAGCGCCAGGGGGGGTCGGCGCCGCGGCGGCTGCAGACGACGGCCGCGACCCGTGCAGCGAAGGCGGAGGCGTCGGTGAGGCGGTCGAGGTCGTCGAACGACTCGACTGCACCGCCTTCGGTCCAGGCGACGAGGAACCCGGCGCCGAACGAGTCGCCGGCACCCACGGTGTCGACGACGTCGACGACCGTCGCCGGCACGAACCGCTCGCCCGACACCGTCAGCACGTGGGCGCCCCGGGCACCGGCGGTGAGCAGGACGACCTTCGGGCCCCGATCGAGCAGCGAGCGGGCAGCGTCGAGCGGTTCGGCGTCCGGCTCGAGGTAGGCCAGATCGTCGTCGCTCACCTTCACGATGTCGGTCGTCGACAGCACACGGCCGACCCGATCGAGGTATCGCTCGCGATCGGGCACGATGCGCGGCCGGCAGTTGACGTCGATCATCACCGCACCGTCGAACGCCGCGACCATCGAGGTGACGCTCTCGGCCATCGGTTCGAGCACCAGACCGAGTCCGCCGCTGAACAGCACGTCGCCGACGACACGGGGCGGGTCGGGCAAGGCAGGGGCCGACGTTCCGGCGATGTAGAAGCGGTACGACGCCGCACCGTGGTCGTCGAGTTCGGCGGCGGCGAGCGTGGTCGGTTCGTCGACGACGGAAGCGTCGGCGGTGCGGACCCCGTCCGCGGCGAGTTGCGCGTCGAGCATCCGGCCGAAGCGGTCGCTCGACAGCGCGCCGACGAACGACACGGCGGCACCCAGTCGGCCGCACGCCCTCGCCGTGTTGAACGGAGCGCCACCGAGTGAGGTTTCGACGTCGCCGCCGGGGGAAATCACCAGGTCGATCAGCGCTTCTCCGACGACGACGATCACGTCGCCGAGTCTCGCACAGGAACCTGGGGGGTCCATGGAACAGCCCGCGGATGACGCGACCGCCGAGTTGGGGCAGTATGGCGGTGTGACCGATACCGCACGACCGGACGTGTCCGCCTACGAGCTCGCCGATCGCTACCGGCGCGAAGACGGCAGAGTCTTCGTGTCGGGGCTGCAGGCGATCGCGCGGCTGCCCCTCGACCAGCTGCGCCTCGACCGCGCCGCCGGGCTCAACACCGCTGCGTTCGTCAGCGGTTACCAGGGCTCGCCCGTCGGTGCCTACGGCGACGAGGTCGACCGGGCGATGCGGACGATGCCCGACCTGCCGATCGTGAACCAACGCGGCGTGAACGAGGAACTGGGTGCCACGGCGGTGATGGGCAGCCAGCTCGCTGTGACGCTCGACGACTGCAAGTACGACGGGGTGCTCGGCATCTGGTACGGCAAGGCCCCCGGTCTCGACCGCGCCGGCGACGCCATCCGTCACGGTGTGTTCGGCGGGGCGGCGCCCCACGGCGGTGTGGTGGCGGTGGTCGGCGACGACCCGAACGCCAAGTCGTCCACGCTGCCGACGTCGAGCGACGCCGCGCTCCACGACCTCCACATGCCGGTCCTCTATCCCGGCGATGCCCAGGAGGCGCTCGATCTCAGTCGACACGCCGTGGCGGTCTCGCGGGCGTCGGGCATCTGGGCCGGTCTGAAGATCGTGACGGCCGTGGCCGACGGCACGGGCACGATCGACGTCCACCCCGACCGGGTGACGCCGATCATCCCCGAGTGGGAGGTGGACGGCAAGCCGTACGTCCCACGGCCCACCGGTCGACTCCTGACGCCGTACACGCTCGACATCGAGCAGGAGTTCCACGAGATCCGCACCCAGATCGCCCGCGAGTACGCGGTGGTCAACCGTCTCAACCGGGCGACGGTCCACTCCGGTGACGACTGGGTCGGCATCGCCGCGTCGGGCCAGACGTACCACGAGCTCCGCGAGGCGCTGCGCCTGCTCGGCCTCGTGACCGACGACGATCTGCGCGCCGCCGGCATCCGTCTCGCCCAACTCCTGATGCCGCTCCCGCTCGACCGCCACGACGTGCGTCGCTTCGCCCAGGGCCTGAGCGACGTGATCGTCGTCGAGGAGAAGAACCCGACGCTCGAACTGCTCGTGCGCGACGCGCTCTACGACGTCCCGGACCGTCCTCGGGTGTGGGGCAAGATCGACGAGGAAGGTCGGTCGCTGCTCCCGTACAACGGCATGCTCGACGCGTCGACGATCGTGCCGGCCCTCCGACACCACCTCGCGAAGCGGATCCCCGACCGGCTCGCACCCGAACCGGAACCCGAGCGCCAGCGCGATCTGATCCCGCTCACGGTGCAGCGGGCACCGTTCTACTGCTCGGGCTGCCCACACAACCGCAGCACGCGCGTCGAACCGGGCACCCTGGTCGGTGGCGGTATCGGTTGTCACGGCATGATCGCCCTGATGGACCCCGAGCGGGTCGGCGACATGGTCGGCCTCACGTGCATGGGCAACGAGGGTGCGCAGTGGATCGGGATGCAGCCGTTCGTCGAACGCGACCACCTCGTGCAGAACCTCGGGGACGGCACCTTTTTCCACTCCGGCTCGCTCGCGATCCGGGCGTCGGTCGCCGCCGGCACGGACATCACCTACAAGCTCCTCCACAACGGCACGGTGGCGATGACCGGGGGACAGGACGCCGCCGGCGCCGTCGACGTGCCCGAGATCGCCACCATGCTGATGGCCGAGGGCGTCCGCCGGATCATCGTCACGTCCGACGAGCCCGATCGGTTCGACGGCGTGCGGTTCCCCGACGGCGTCGAGGTGTGGGACCGCGTCCGGTTCGACGAGGCGCAGGCGACGCTCGCCGCGGTGAAGGGCACGACCGTCCTCATCCACGACCAGGGATGCGCAGCGGAGAAGCGACGCGCCCGCAGCCGCGGCCTGATCGCGAAGCCCGGATTCCGCGTCGTGATCAACGAGCGCATCTGCGAGGGATGCGGTGACTGCGGAGACAAGTCGAACTGTCTGTCGGTCCAACCGACCGACACCCCGTACGGTCGCAAGACCACGATCCACCAGACGAGCTGCAACTTCGACATGACGTGTCTCGAGGGTGACTGCCCCGCGTTCGCGACCGTCACCGTCGATCCCGACGCCCGGGCCGATCGACGGGAGATCCCGGCGCCGCCGAGCGAGTTCCCGACCCCGACCTGGCTCGTCGATCCCGACGAGTTCGCCGTTCGGCTCTCGGGCATCGGCGGCACGGGCGTCGTGACGGTGAGCCAGATCATCGGCACCGCTGCGATGCTCGACGACTTCCACGTCCGCGGCCTCGACCAGACCGGCCTGTCGCAGAAGGCCGGCCCGGTCACGAGCGACGTTCGCGTGTCGCGACATGCCCCGGCACCGTCGAACCACGTCGTACCCGGCGGGGTCGACTGCTTCCTGGCGTTCGATCTCCTCGCCGGGGCGGGCGACAAGCACCTCGCCGGCGCGAGTCCTGGCCGGACCGTGATCGTCGGGTCGATCGACGCCGTTCCGACCGGTGAGATGGTCGTCGATCCGGGAGGCAAGCCGTTCCCGGAGTTCGACGTGCTGCGCCGCCGCCTCGACCAGTCGTCGCGTGCCGAACACAACCGCTTCGTCGACGCAGGAGCGATCACCGCTGGTCTGTTCGGCAGCACCGCCACGGCGAACGTGTTCGTGCTCGGTGTCGCCACGCAGCTCGGCGCGCTCCCGATCGCCGGGGACCAGCTCGAGCGGGCGATCGAGCTCAACGGTGTGGCCGTCGACACCAACATCGCGTCGTTCCGATACGGACGGCAGTGGGTCCTCGATCCCGCCGCCGTCGAGGCCCTGGCGGCCATCATCGCACCACGCATCGAGACGCTCGACCAGCTCATCGATCGGCTGGCTGACGACCTCGCCGACTGGGGCAGCCGCAGCGACGCCCGACGCTTCCGAGCCCAGGTCGCGAACGTGCGTGCGGCCGAGTCCCGTGTCGCGGACGGATCGACGGCACTCACCGAGGCAGCGGCACGCCATCTGCACAAGCTGATGGCGTACAAGGACGAGTACGAGGTCGCCCGACTGGCCCTGCTCGACGAGTCACAGGCCCGTTACCAGGCGGTCGGCGGTGCCGACACCGAGGTCACGTACCATCTGCACCCGCCGATGCTGCGGGCGATGGGCATGCAGAAGAAGTTGAAGTTCACCAAGACCGGCGAGCCGTCGTTCAAGGTCTTGCGAGCGATGAAGCGGCTGCGTGGCACCCCGCTCGACCCGTTCGGGTACGCCGAGGTGCGTCGACTCGAACGAGCGATGATCCCCGAGTTCGAGGCGGCGCTCGACACCATCGTGTCGAAGCTGGCCACCGACAATCTCGACGAGGCGGTGGCGATCGCCTCCCTCCCCGACCTCGTGCGCGGCTACGAGGACATCAAACTCCGTCGTGCGGAGGCCTATCGGGTCGAACTCGCCGGGCGTCTGGCGAGCTTCGGCTGAATCCGATGATCCCGCCGGCGAGGTCGCACCCGTCAACCGAACCGGCGGGAGCCGACCTACACTGGACCCATGCCTGCGGCTGGTGAGCACCACCCGGCGTTCGAGGAGTACTGCGAGTGCATCTTCGAACTGGCCGAGGACGATCTCGACGTCATCCAGGCGCGGATCGCCGACCGACTCCAGGTCAGCCGTCCTGCGGTCAGTGAGATGATTCGTCGGCTCGAGACGGAAGGGCTGATCACCAACGACGGCAAGATCGCCCTCACAGCGAGCGGACTCGAACTTGCGCAACAGGTGGTTCGCCGCCATCGCCTCGCCGAACGCTTCCTCACCGACGTCCTCCAGCTCTCGTGGGCCGAGGCGCACCACGAGGCCGGCAAATGGGAGCACGTCATCAGCACCAACGTCGAGACGGCGATGAACCGGCTCCTCGGCGAGCCGACCACGTGCCCGCACGGCAATCCGATCCCGGGCAGCGACTACATCGAACTCGACCTCACCCCGTTGTCCGACCACCCCGTCGGTGAGCGGTTCACGGTCAGGCGGATCCCCGAGGAGCTGGAGTTCACGCCGGGTCTGCTGGAATTCCTCGAGGCGTCGTCGCTCCGGCCCGGGAGCTCGGGCACGGTGACGGCGGCGTCACCCGACGGCACCTTGACGGTCGACATCGACGGTCAAGGCATCGTGGGCGTCGGCTCGTTCGCCAGCGAACGCATCCTCGTCGCCTGACGCGGCCGCGGATGCCCGCAGGCACAGATGGTGTCGGATCCCTCCCGTGCCTCCAGCGGCACAGATGGTGTCGGATCCCTCCCGTGCCTCCGGCGCGCCGACATCCAGGTTGGCGCACGGGAGGGATCCGACACCATCTGTGACACCATCTGTGCGTCAGGTGAGGGGGGTGGGGAGGTCGTCGGTGTGGACGATCGACAGGCGTTGGGTCGGGCGGGTGAGCGCGACGTACAAGGCTCGCAGGCCGTGCTCCTGATCACGCACGATGTGGGCCGGCTCGACGACGATGACCGCGTCGAGTTCGAGGCCCTTCACCACGCTCACCGGGACGACCGTGAGCAACTCGTCGAGGCCGGCGGTCGCCGCCCGACCGTGCGGGTGCCCGGCCGTGGCGAGGGCGTCCGACAGGTCGTCGCACAGATCGTCGGGTGCCACGATCGCGATCGACGCCGTGGGCAGCTCGGCACGCAGGTGCTCGACCTCGTCGACCACCCCGCGGTGCAACTCATCGACCCGTTCGATCCGGGGCTCGGCGTCGCCGAGCCGGACGGACTCGGGCGCGCGGAGGCCGGGGGTCGCCGCCTCCATCACCCGGTTGGCGAGCTGCATGATCTGCGACGGGATGCGATATCCGACCGAGAGCCCGATCACTCGGGGCGGCTTGCGGTCGGGCAGGTGGGCGAGCACGTCCTCCCAATCGTCGGGTGCGAGCGCGCCGGTCGCCTGCGCGATGTCGCCGACGACGGTCATCGACCCGTTGAGTGACCGACGCGTCGCCATCTTGAGCTGCATCGGCGTGAGGTCCTGGACCTCGTCGATGACGATGTGGCCGAAGGTACGGATCTCGTCGGTTTCGTCGATCTTGCCGCCCTTGCCCGGTTTCGGGCCGAGCACCTCACGGGCGTCGTCGAGCAGTGCGACGTCGGCCGGGGTCCATCGGACGTCGTCGACGTGGGGGCTGCGTGGCCGGTACAGCGCCCGCCACTCGCGTTCGTCGAGCACGTCGGCGGCGGCGAGGCGGAGCAGCGCCGTCGACCCGAACAGGTCGTGGAGCAGCTGGGCGGGCGTGAGCACGGGCCACATCCGGTCGAGGGCCTCGCGCACCTCGGGGAGCGAACGGATCTCGCTGCGGATCTGACGCGGCGACACGTCGCCCCGCCACGAGTCGGCCAGTGCCTGGTAGAACTCGCCCTCGACCCAGCGTCGGGCACCGTTGTGGCGCCGGAACCGGCGGCGCGCCTGCTTGACGATCCGGATGGTGTCGTCGGCGCGAAGGCGGACGTAGCCCGCTCCGAACGGGACGACGAGATCGTCGCGGAGGGGTCGCTCACGGTCGTTCACCGCGTGGTCGATCACGTCGCTCATCCGGCTGTCGCCCTTGATGCGCTGGGCCAGCGCAGTGTCGGTGGACTCCGCTCGGGTCGCGAAGCGGACGCCCGGGACGAGGTCGGACAGGGTGACCTGATCGATGCCGGCCTCGCCGAGGCTCGGCAGCACCTGTTCGATGTACTTGAGGAAGACGCGGTTGGGACCGATCACCAGCACGCCCTGATCCTCGAGCGGGAACCGGTGCGTGTAGAGCAGGTACGCCGCCCGGTGGAGCGCCACCACGGTCTTGCCGGTGCCCGGTCCGCCCTGCACGACGAGCACGCCGGCTTGCGGCGACCGGATGATCTCGTCCTGCTCGCCCTGGATCGTCGCGACGATGTCGCCGAGGGTGCCGGTGCGGCCACGTTCGAGCGCGGCGATCAGGGTGCTGTACCCGCGCAGGTTCGCACCCGACCCTGGCTCGGAGAGTCCCTCGTCGTGGCCGAGACCGAGGTGTCCCTCCCCGAACAACTCGTCCTCGATGCCGAGCAGCTTGCGTCCCTCGACGGCGAAGTGTCGACGGCGCGCCAGTCCCATCGGCTCGCGGCCCGTGGCTCGGTAGAACGGCTCGGCGACCGGCGCACGCCAGTCGATCACCACCGGCTCGGCGTTCGAGTCGGCGACGGCCAATCGCCCGATGTGGAACGACTCGATGTCGTCGGTGTCCACACGGTCGTCGGTGTCCGAACCGTCGTCGGTGTCGTCGCGGTCGGTCCGGTGGCGATCGATGCGCCCGAAGACCAGCGCAGCGTTGCCGAGATCGAGGTCGGTCAGCCGCTTGAGCAGGGCTTCGTCGAACGCGTTGCGTTCGAAGCGCGCCTGAAAGGTGCCGCCGAGGTCGGCCTCGTTGAGATCACGCAGCTGCCACGCAGCCTGCTTGCTCTGCTCGAGACACTCGTAGGCGTGATCGACGCACGCCTGCTCGTCGTGGAGATCCGGATGGTGTTGCGTCATTCGTGTCGGTGGAGACCGTCGGCGGCCGCAACCGCCGTGCGAGGGGGTCGAGATACTCTATCGGCTGATCGTGGCCGCCACGTCGCCACCCGTGCGCCGATAGCGTCGGGCGGAGATGGAGCAGCGCAGCGACCACATCGAACGGCCCCGATCCGAACCCGGATCCGAGAAGGTGGCCGCCGCGCCGTTCCTGGCCGCCGCCCGAGGCGAGCCGACCACCCACACCCCGGTGTGGTTCATGCGCCAGGCCGGGCGCAGCCTGCCCGAGTANCNGGCGGTGCGCGGTGACGGCTCGATCCTCGACGCGATCAAACAACCCGAACNCTCGGCGGAGATCACCCTGCAACCCGTNCGCCGGTACGGCGTCGACGCCGCGGTGCTCTACAGCGACATCGTCGTTCCCGCCCACGCCGTCGGTTTCGGGATCGACGTCGAACCGGGTCGCGGCCCGGTCGCCGACCGTCCGATCCGTGCACGTTCCGATCTCGACCGGCTCCGCCCGCTCGAGGCCGACGACGTCGCCTACGTCACCGACACCGTCGACCTGCTCGTCCACGAGCTCCCGAGCACGGTACCGCTGCTCGCGTTCGCGGGCGCGCCGTTCACCGTGGCGAGCTATCTGATCGAGGGGGCGCCGAGCCGGACGTACCAGCACACGAAGGCGCTGATGGCCACCGACGAGGTGTTGTGGCACGACGTGATGGATCGGTTGGCGTCGAGTGCGGTCGAGTTCATCAGCGCGCAGCTGGCGCACGGCGCCGGCGCGTTCCAGTTGTTCGACTCGTGGGCCGGCGCACTGTCCCGCGTCGACTACGAGCGATACGTGCAACCCCACTCGCGCCGGGTCATCGCGGAGCTGGCCGAACGCCACCCGGGCGTCCCGTCGATCCACTTCGGCATCGGCTGTGACCATCTACTCGAGTCGATGTACGCCTGCGGCGTCAGCGTCATCGGTCTCGATTGGCGCACCCGCATCGCCGATGCCCGACGGCGTCTCGGCGACGACACGGCGGTGCAGGGCAACCTCGATCCGGCACTCGTGCTCGCCGGCGCAGACCCGGCGCTGGCCGGCGCCGCCGCCGTCCTGGCCGACAACGCCGGCCACCCGGCGCACATCTTCAACCTGGGCCACGGCGTCCAACCCGACACCGACCCCGGGGTGCTCGAGGCCGTCACCCGGTTCGTCCAGGAGGAGACCCGACGATGACGACGACCGCCACGACGACCACCGCGACGACCGCTGGGACGGCGACGGCCCGTACCGCCGTCGTGTTGATGGCCTACGGCACACCGACCTCGACCGACCAGATCGAGGCGTACTACACCGACATCCGACGTGGACGCCCACCGACGCCCGAATTGTTGGCCGAACTGATCGGCCGCTACGAAGCGATCGGTGGTCTGAGTCCGCTGGCGGAACGGACGGAGGCCCAGCGTGCAGCGCTGGCTGCAGCGCTCGACGACCTCGCACCGGGCGAGTACGAGGTCGCCATCGGGCTCAAGCACGCCGACCCGAAGATCGAGGTGACCGTCGATCGACTCGCCGAGGCGGGCTATCACCGCGTCGTCGGGGTCGTCCTCGCTCCGCACGACTCGACCTATTCGATCGGGCAGTACCTCGATCGGTTGCGTGCCGCCGCCGAACCACACGACATGATCGTCGGCGGTGTCCGGTCATGGGCGACCGAGCCGGCGTTCGTCGAATTCATCGCCGACGACCTGGCTGCCCGACTCGAGGCGGCGCCCGAGCGGACGCGTGTCCTGTTCACGGCGCACTCGCTGCCGGAACGGATCATCGCTGCCGGCGACATCTACCCCGACGAGTTGCGAGCGACCGCCGAGGCGGTGGCCGGCCGACTGGGTCTCGTCGAAGGTCGTGACTGGCAGATCGCCTGGCAGAGCGCCGGCCGGACGCCGGAACCGTGGCTCGGGCCCGACGTGCTCGAGGTCATCGACACCCTCGCCGCCGACGACGACGTCGATGATGATGACGGTGTCGACGGGGTGATCGTGTCGGCGGTCGGCTTCGTGGCCGATCACCTCGAGGTGCTGTACGACCTCGACATCGAGGCGGCGGCGCGTGCCGCCGAGCGCGGCCTGGCCTTCGACCGCACGGCCTGCGTGAACGACGACCCGGCGGTGCTCGCTGCGCTCGCGCGTCGAGTCCACGCCGAGGCGGCAGCACTCGATGGCTGACCGTCGGGCACTCGTCGTCGGCGCCGGCATCACCGGCCTGACAGCGGCCCTCGACCTGACCGCCGACTTCGACCATGTCGAGGTCCGCGAAGCCGCCGACCGGGTCGGCGGCAAGCTCCAGGCCTCACCCTTCGCCGGGATCGACCGCGTCGACGAAGGTGCCGACGCCTATCTCTTGCGCGTCCCCGACGCCGGCGATCTGGCCGCACGTGTGGGACTGACCGACATCGTGTCGCCGACGTCGGCGTCGGCGTCGGTGTGGCACGACGGCCTCCACGACATCCCCGGCGGACTCGTGCTCGGCATGCCGGCCGCGATCCGACCGTTCGCGACGTCGTCGCTGCTGTCGTGGCGGGGCAAGGTTCGCGCCGCGATCGAGCCGCTGCTGCCGGGACGCGACCACGGAGACTCACTCGGCGCCCTGGTTCGCTACCGGTTCGGCGACGAGGTGCACGAGCGGCTCGTCGACGCGCTCGTCGGGAGCATCTACGCAGCCGACACCGACCGGTGGAGCCTGCAGGCCGTCCCCCAACTCGCCGCCCTGTCGACGGGTCACCGCAGTCTCCTGGTCGCGGCACGGCGACGCCCTGCGCCACCGGCACCGGGCGGCCCGATCTTCGGCGCGCCCGAGACCTCGATGGGAAGCCTCGCGATCGCGACGGCCGACGAAGCCCAGCGGCGCGGTGTCGTGGTCCGCACGTCGACGTCGGTCCACTCGATCGAACGCGCCGACACCGGACGGTCGGGAGGGCAGTGGCGCGTCGACGACGACGCGTTCGATGCCGTGATCCTCGCCTGCCCCGCCGCCGTGTCGTCACGCCTGCTCGACTCGTGCGCTCCCACCAGCGCACGATCGCTCGCCCGGATCGACACCGCGGACGTCGTCATGGTCCGGCTCCTCGTTGCCGACTGGCCCGACCGATTGCACGGACGCAGCGGCTATCTCGTGCCAAAGCCCGACCAGCACCTGGTCACCGCGGCCTCGTTCGCATCCCAGAAGTGGGCCCACTGGCAACCGTCCGACGGCCAGATGCTCCGTGTGTCGCTCGGACGCGACGGTCTCCCGGTGATGCACCTGTCCGACGACGACGTCACGAGAGCGGTCGTGGACGAGGTCGGCCGGCACCTCGATCTCGACCTGCAGCCGACGGAACTGTCGATCACCCGGTGGGGCGGCGCGTTCCCGCAGTATCGGCCACACCACCACGAGCTCGTCGCGACGGCACGTTCGGGCCTGCCGCCGGGCCTCGCGATCGCCGGCGCCAGCTACGACGGCATCGGCGTCCCGGCGTGTGTGGCATCGGGCAGGACGGCCGCCGCAGCGGTCAAGCAATCGACCTCACTCGCCGATGGAAGTCTGACATGATGATCCACATGCGCCCCCGGACGACCTCTCCCCGAGCGCTCCTCACGCTCGGCGTGGCCGGCATGCTCCTGTTGAGCGCGTGCGGTGGGGGTGGCGAACCGACCGCCGAGGCCGCCGAGACGTCGTCGACGGTCGCTGCCGCGACGACCACCAGCACGACCCAGGCACCGACGACCACGACGACCACCGTGCCGGCGACGACCACGACGACCCCCGCACCGACGACCACGCGGGCGTCGACCACGACGACCACGACGTCGTCGACCACCACGACCACGGTCGTACGGGAAGCGACGTTCTACGAGTCGCAGGAGACCGAGCCGGTCGCGCCGCCGACCGACTCCTACGCTGCCGAGCCGGTCATCCCGCTCGGGCGGATCCAGATCCCCAAGATCGGCGTCGACGACGAGATGTACGAGGGGATCCGCATGACGACCCTCGACTACGGACCGGGCCATTGGCCGGGGTCCGCCATGCCCGGGCAGGCCGGCAACGTCGTCGTCGGCGGTCACCGCACCAGCAAGCACCGTGTCTTCCGCAACGTCGATCAGCTGGTGCCGGGAGATCAGATCATCTTCTCCGACGCCAACGGAACCCACGTGTACGCCGTCAACCGGGTCGAGATCGTCGAGCCGTCCGACGTCTGGATCATCAACCCGACGCCGACGCCCACCGCCACCTTGTTCGCGTGTCATCCGCCGGGGTCGACCGCGCAGCGCATCGTCGTCTTCGCCGACCTCGTCAGCTGATGTCCGACCCCGTAGCGGGGTTGCCGCGATGGCGGCAGCCGGTGATCGCATTCGCCGCGGGGCTCCTCGTGGCGCTGTCGATGCCGCCGTGGGGGTGGTGGCCGCTCGCCGTCGTCGGCGTCGCACTGTTCGGCTGGGCGGTCGACACGGCCGACACCACAGACGCGGCCGACGCGGCCGACACGGGGCCGTCACGAAGCCGTCGGGCGATCGCGGGCTTCGCCTTCGGTGTCGGCTGGATGTATCTCGCGACGGCGTGGATGTGGTTCCTGACGGTGCCCGGCTACCTCGTCGCCTGCCTCTGGTTCTCGGTACTCCATGCCGCAGCCGCGGCGATCGCCCCGACCGGACGGTGGGGACCGATCGGGCGTGCCGCCGCGCACACCCTCGCCGAGGCACTGCGGTTCGTGTTCCCGTTCGGCGGCGTCCCGCTCGCCTCACTCGCGATCTCACAAGCCGGAGGGCCGCTGCTCGCGCTCGCACCCGTCGGTGGTGCGCTGCTGCTGACCTGGTTCGTGTTCCAGGTCGGGTTCGCGCTGCCGTCACTGCTGCGGATCGCTGCCAACTCGGTCGCTCGACGTGACGAGCACGTCGACCCGCTCGGCGTGTTCACTGCGATCGTCGCCGTGCTCGTCGCGTTGATCGCGGTCGTGGCGCCGACCGGCAGCGACCGGGTCGATCTCGAACCGTTGACCGTCGCAGCGGTCCAGGGCGGCGGCGAGCAGGGCACCACGGCGCTCGACGTCCCGAGTTCGCTCGTCACCGAGCGACATCTGGAGGCGACCAGGGCGATCGTCCCCGACGACGATCTCGACCTCGTCGTCTGGCCGGAGAACGGGATCGACGTCGACGGGGAGCCGTTCACGGAGAGTGCGGAGTACGAACTCGTCGCCGCCGAGGCGGCCCGCTTGGGTGTGCCGCTGTCGGTCGGCGTCACGATCGACTCGGAATATTCGGAGCATCCTGTCGACGACAGCTTCGTCAACGCCCAGGTGCTCGTGATGCCCGACGGCGAGGTCGCCGGGTGGTACGAGAAGGTGCAGATCGTCCCCTTCGGCGAGTACGTGCCGCTGCGCGGCCTCCTCGAGGCGATGGGCGCGCCGCTCGAGAACGTGGCGTCGGACGCGACCGAGGGTCAGGGACCTGCACTGCTCCCGCTCGCGTACGGCGGTACCGAGATCGACATCGGCGTCATGATCTCGTGGGAGGTGTTCTTCGGCGACCGGGGACGTGCGGCCGACGACGGTGCACTGCTGATCAACCCGACGAACGGCGCCAGCTACACCTGGACGATCCTGCAGACCCAGCAGATCGCCTCGAGCCGATTGCGGGCCGCCGAAACCGGACGGTGGGTCGTCCAGGTGTCCCCGACGGGTTTCTCGGCGTTCGTCTCGCCCGACGGCGAGGTGTTCGATCGCACCGACGTGAGCGAACGGGCGGTCATCACCCGCGACATCCCGCTGCGTCAGGGGACCACGTGGTATTCCGCCACGGGCGACTGGCCGTGGCGGATCCTGCCGGTGTTCGTGCTGGTCGCCGCGACCCTGCTCACGAATCGGGATCGACGGAGAGCTCGAGCCATCGATCCTCCAACGAGCTGAGTTCGGCCTGCGCCGCGGCGAGCGAGGCGCCGATCTCACCGATCCGTTCGACGTCGGTGGTGGCCTCGAGGTCGGCCTGCAGCCGATCGACCCGCTTCTGCAACTTCTCGATCGCCTGCTCGGTCCGGCGGATCTCCCGACCGGTCGTGACCCGCGGTGGTCGCGTGTCGCCCGTGCGGCGCCGCGTGGCCGGCTCGGGCGCGGTCGAACGACGGGCGAGCCATCCCTGGACGCCGCCCGGCACCCGGTCGACCGAACCACCCGGTTCCATCGCCAGGACGTGATCGACCGTCCGGTCGAGGAACGTCCGGTCGTGGCTGGCGGCCACGAGGGCACCCGGCCACTCGTCGAGGAAGGCCTCCAGCGCACGCAGGGTGTCGAGGTCGAGGTCGTTGGTCGGTTCGTCGAGCACCAGCAGGTTGGGCTTGGTCGCCAGCACCATCACCAACTGCAGCCGACGTCGCTCGCCGCCCGAGAGCATCCGCACCGGGGCGTACTGGGCGGTGGCGTCGAACCAGAACCGCTCGAGCAGCACCCGGTCCTCCCAGTCGGGTTGCCGGAGTGGGCCGGCCACGATCTCGCGCACGATCGCATCCGGATCGAGCAGCGTGGTCTGCTGATCGGCGTACCCGGTCACGACGGTCGCGCCGCGCCGGACCGTCCCGGAGTCGGGTTCGGCCCGACCCGCGACGATGTCGAGCAGGGTCGACTTCCCGGCACCGTTCGGACCGACGATGCCGAGGCGAGCTCCCGGTTCGACCAACAGGTCGACACCCGTGAACACCACGTGCTCGCCGTACCGTTGACCGACGTCGACGAGTTCGAGCACCTGGTTGCCGAGGCGCGTCGTGCCGACGTCGAGGAGGAGGTCGTCGCTGCGTACGCCGCCGCCCTCGGGGCCACCGGCGACGATGTCGTGCGCGCTCCGCAGGCGGGCCTTGGGCTTCGACGAGCGGGCCGGGGCGCCGCGACGGAGCCACTCGAGTTCGCGACGAGCGAGGATCCGGCGCGTCGCCTCCTCGCTCTCGGCACGGGCCTCGCGATCGGCGCGTCCGTCGAGGTAGGCGGCGTAGGCGCTCGAACCGACCGCCGCACGGTGGACGTAGGCCGTCCCGCGCTCGATCTCGACGACGCGCCCGTCGCCGCGCGCCGTCGTCAGGCGGTCCATCAGGTGTCGGTCGTGGGTGATCGTCACGAGTGCTGCCGGGGCGGAGGCGAGACGTTGCTCCAGCCATTCGATCGCTTCGAGGTCGAGGTGGTTGGTCGGTTCGTCGAGCAGGATCAGATCGAACTCACCGACGAGCGCGCGTGCGAGCGCCACCCGCTTGGCCTGGCCGCCCGACAGCTGGTCGGTCGGCCGTTCGAGCAAGGGTTGGACGCCGAGCGACGTGGCGACGGCCGCCACCTCCCACGAGTCGCCGAGGTAGTCCGCCACCGTGCCGTCGGGGAGCCGCGGATCCTGGTCGAGCATGGCGATCCGCACACCGCGACCGAACCGAACCTCGCCCTCGTCGGGCTCCTGCGTGCCGGCGAGCAGCCGGAGCAGTGTCGACTTGCCCGAACCGTTGACACCGACGATCGCCACCCGATCACCCGACGACACGGTCAGGGACAGGTCGGCGAAGAGTTGCTTGTCCGGTTGGGCGACGCCGACGCCGGCGAGATCGACACAGATCACCCCGTCACGATAGGGAAAGCTGCGACGTCGAGAGCAGGCGATCGCGGGCCGACCCTCACCGGCCGGGTGTGCCGCCGCCCGCCACCCACGGGCGACGGCACATCCCGCCGGGGGGCACCCCGGTTCCCGCTATCTGATGACGGCCACCGGCGCGTGGCTGTGGGCGGCGACCTCGGCCGAGGTCGACCCGAGCAGCAGTCCGGCGAACCCGCCGCGGCCCCGGGAGCCGACGACCACCAGATCGGCGTCGCGGGAGGCTTCGATCAGCCCGAAGCCCGGCGTCCCGCGGATCGCCTCCGCCGTCGTCGAGACACCCTCGGGCGCCGGCCCGACGGCCGCGACCACCCGGTCGACGACGGCGTTGGCCGCCGCGTCCATCTGGTCGAGTTCGGCGACCGCTGGCGTGAACATGCCGACCGCGAGCGCCGGGAGGAACCACGCGTGCACGACTCGAACGTCGCGGACGCCGGGGAGGTCGTACGCCCAACGAATGGCACGAACCGACTCGTTCTCCGCGTGCTCGTCGTCGATGTCGTGATCGTCGACGCCCACGACAACCCGCTCCGGCGGGGCGACATGGTCGCCGCGGACGATGACCACGGGCCGCTCGCCGTGGTGGAGCACGTAGTTGGCGGTCGATCCGAGCATCATCGACATGCGGCCCTTGCCGCGGTGGCCGACGACGACCAGGTCCGCATCCTCGGCGTCGGCGACCGAGATCAGGCCCCTGCCGGCGTGCCCCTGGACGAGTTGCCCCTCGACCCGATCGTCGCCGAGCCGGGCGACCACCTCGCCGACCGCGGCGCGAGCGGCGGTCTCGATCTCCACCGGGTCGAGCGGGATCACGACGTCGTATCCGGTGACGATCGGGAGTTCCCAGGCGTGGACCAGCACGATGCGGGCTCCGGTCGGGGCGACCGAACGGGCCCACTCGACGGCGGTGTCGGATTCGGCGCTCGAATCGACACCGACCACGATCGTTGCGATCTCGGTCATCGTGCACCTCCTGCGTCGGGACTCGGATCGGCGTCCTGACGCGAGTATGCGCCCGGCCGGAGCCGGGCGCATAGGGACTTTCGACCGAACGGGACGGTTCAGGAACCTGGGTCCTCGCCGGCCTCCTCGTCGCTCGTGTCGTCGCTCGTGTCGTCGTCGAAGCGGCTCGGACGATCGGGGCGTTCGCCGGCGACCCGAGCCGCGATGCGCTCGTCGAGGTCGGCACGACGGGCGTCGGCGACCTCGGCGTCGATCCGCCCGTCGGCGACCGCCTGATCGAGCATCGCTTCCGCCTCGGCGACGAGGGCGTCGATCAGGGTCTGCGGATCGACACCGTTGGCCTCGGCGATGTCGGCGAGTGAGTTCCCGGCGCGGAGTTCGTCGCGCAGCGTCTCGGCGTCGATACCGAGCACCTCGACCGCGGTGTCGATGCTCTCGAGGAGCGGTCGCGCACGGTGCCCCGGGCCGCCGCGCCCGCCGGGGCCGCCGGGGCCGCCGCGGTCCGTCCACTCGTTCGCCAGGTACGTCGCTACCGCGTCGGCCTGAGCGGCGTCGAGGGTGCCGTCGTCGACGAGGGGCTGCAACCTGGCGCGGAGGTGCTCACCGTGCCCCTCGTCCGCCGACCCGACCGCTTCGGTCTCGGTGCCGGTGCCGGTGCCGGTGCCGGTGTCGGTGCCGGTGCCGGTGCCGGTGTCATCGGTCGGCTCGGTCGTCTCGTCGATCAGGGCAGGGGTGGCGGCGTTGATCGGGTTCGGGACGCCGGCGACGAACCCGATTGCACCCCCGGCGAGCAGCCCGGCGCCGACACCGGCGGCGATGATCCGGCGGCTGGTCGAGCGGCTGGTCGAGCGACGGGTGGGTCGGGGGTCGGGAGGTGGCGGGAGTTGAGCGTTCATGTCGGTCTCCTGATGGGATCGGTGGTGGACGCTTCCCACCATCGCCGATCTCGTCGTGAACGAGATCAGACCGAGGTGAGAGGACGGTGAGAGTCCGAGCCGGACGGCGGTGGCCACGTGCCCAGACGGAAGCCGACCTCAGCGCCGCCTCCGGGGCGAACGCGAGCGAACGTCGCGCCTCCGTGGCGGCGTGCCACCGCGTCGACGATCGACAAGCCGAGTCCGGAGCCCGGCCGGGTGCGATCGGCTTCGGCTCGGAAGAACCGTTCGAACACGTGCGGCAGGTCCTCGTCGGCAAATCCCGGACCCCGGTCGCGGACCACGATGCCCCCGTCGCCGACTTCGACCTCGATCGGCTCGCCGGACGGGTCGAACTTGACCGCGTTGTCGAGCAGGCACGAGACCGCTCGTTGAACCGCGCTGCGTTGGGCGATGATCGGAGACGGACGCCGTTCGAGCTCGATCGCCCGGCCGCTCCGGCGCTCGTATCGGTCCACGACCTCGGCCACCAGTTCGTCGAGCTGCACCTCGACCGCAGGCTCGTCCGACGTCTCACCGCTCGCGACCGCGACGATCTCGTCGACCAGCTCGGCCAGTTCGGCCACCTCGGCCCGGAGGTCGCCGACGATCTCCTGCCGCTGGTCGTCATCGAGATCGGGATACCGGTCGAGCACGTCGAGGTTGGTTCGCAGACTGGTCAACGGCGTCCGCAACTCGTGCCCGGCATCTTGCACCAGCCGGCGCTGCTCGTCCTCCGAGCGCGCCAGCGCCGCCAGCATCGCCCGGAACGCGGCACCGAGTCGTCCTGCCTCGTCCCTCCGATCGTCGTCTGGACCGGTGTCGACGTCGAACCGCCCCGTCGCCTCGACCACCTCCGCCGCCGCGGTGAGCCGTCGCAGCGACGCGGTGACGGCACTCGCGATCCACCAACCGATCGCGGCGGCGATGCCACCGACGACGATCGACCAGAGCACGATCCGTGTCCGAAGGCCGTCGAGGACCCGTTCCACGTCGGCGAGCGACCGGCCGACCTGGATAGCGCCACGCGGCAGTCCGATCGTGCGCACCCGGTAGTCCCCGTCGTCGGTGGCGACGGTGTCGATCGTCGTCGCGCCCCGCCGACCGATCACTTCGAGCTGCGCCGGGTCGAGCGGGAGATCCACCTCGAACGTCGACTCCACCACCGCTCCCGACGGGCCGATGATGCGGGCATCCAGTCCGGAGAGCGGACCGCGCTCTGGGAGCGGGTCACGGCCGAACTCGCCTTGTCGGACGATGCGTTCGACGTCGGACAGGGAGCGATCGACCTCGCTCGACAACTGCTGGCGAGTCGAGCGGTAGCTGACCGCGCCGATGGCGATCGTGGATGCAACGGCGATCGTCGCCATCGCCAGAGCGATCCTCCACCTCAGGCTCATCGTGGTTCCGCTCGTGCGACGTAGCCGACGCCACGCACGGTGTGGATCAGTCGGCGGCGGCCGTCGATCTCGGTCTTGCGTCGCAGGTAACCGATGTAGACCGCGAGGTTCTTCGAATCAGGGCCGAAGTCGTAGTGCCAGATCCGTTGGTAGATGGTGGCGTGATCGAGCACGATGCCGGCGTTGCGGACCAACAACTCCAGCAGGTCGAACTCGGTCTTGCTCAGGTCGATCGTCACGCCACCTCGGCTGACGAACCGTCCGGCGAGGTCGAGTCGGAGGTCGTCGAGTGCCAGCTCGTCGTGGCCGCGCTCGGCCGACGACCCGTCCGCCACGAGGGCGCGACGGGCCAGCGCACGGAGCCGAGCGAACAGCTCGTCGAGGTCGAACGGCTTGGTCAGGTAGTCATCGGCACCGGCGTCGAGACCTGCCACCCGGTCACCGGTGGCGGTTCTCGCGGTGAGCATCAGGATCGGGACGCGATGCCCTTCCGCTCGCAGCACGCGACACACGGTGAGGCCGTCGACGTGCGGCATGGACACGTCGAGCACGACCAGATCCGGCCGGTCGTCGGCGAAACGCGCGAGCGCCTCGGCACCGTTCGTCACTGCGATCACGTCGTACCCCTCCAGCCCGCAGGCGCGGACGAGCGAGGTCCGAACGGCCCGATCGTCTTCGGCCACCAGCAGCTTCACGACACGAGTACACCAGAACCAGGTGAGCGTTGGGTGAGAATGGCAGGATGGATCGCAGTCGACCGGCGCCGCTGCGCGACACCGCGCTCGTCGCGGCCGGCGCGGCGGTCGGCGCACTCGCCCGCTGGCAGATCGCCGAGCTGCTCGACACCGAACCGGGTCAGCTGCCGTGGGAGACCCTGATCGTCAACCTGGTCGGCTGCGCACTCATCGGAGTGGCGGCCGCCCGGCTGCGACCAGGTTCCGCGTCCTGGTTGCTGGCTGTCACGGGCCTGTTGGGGGGCTTCACCACCTTCTCCGCGTTCGCGAACGAGACGCGGTCGCTCCTCGACGCCGGACGCACCGAGATCGCGCTCGGATACGTCGGCGTGACACTCGCAGGTGGTCTGGCCGCGGTGGCGATCGGCCGACGGGCGGGATCATGACCGCGCTCGCCGTGGCCATCGCCGCGGCGGTCGGCGGAGTCGTCCGGTTCGGACTCGCTCCGCTCGGCAGGTGGGGCACGTTGATCGTCAACGTCGTCGGGTCGTTCGTGCTCGGAGTGCTCCTCGGATGGGGACCGCGCGAGGAGGTGCTCCTGGTGCTCGGCGCCGGACTGTGCGGGTCGTTGACGACGTTCAGTACGTTCGCGCTCGAAGCCAGCGACGGTCCGTGGCGACAGCGCGTCGTCGGCGTCGCGGTGACGATGGTGGCGTGCCTGGCTGCGGCGACGATCGGCTACGCGATCGCCTGACCGGGCGGGTCGGCGTCGCCGGGCCAGCGGATGGTCGCGACCTCGTCGACGAACGGTGGCGGATACTCGGCCAGCCATCCAGCCAGTTCGGCGTCGCGATCACCGCCGAGCCCCAGTCGGCGTCGGGCCACCGTCAGGAGGTTGGCGGGGTCGGCGTCGTACCGGGAGCGTCGGCGTCGGGGCGAGACCGTGAACTCGGGGTCGAGACCCAGCTCGCGAAGGACGGCGATGACGTCCAGGTGCGTCGGACGGTCAGGGCGGTCGAGGTTCCAGAAGTGGCCGAAGGCCCCGTTCCACGCCGACATCGGGTGCCGCACCGGGATCTCGACGACGACGGCCAACCGGGCGCGAGCAGTCAATCCGACGACGAACGGGACGAGGTCGCCGACGTCGTAGAGCACGTGATGGCAGATCACGACGTCCGCGACCGGGGTGGTGGCCATCACGTCCGGCCACGCGCCGTGCACGGTTCGCCGTGCCACACCGAGTCGCTCTGCGGCGGCGACGAACTCGTCGAGCATCGCCCCCACCCGATCCACGCCGATCACCTCGGTGGCGGGTGGGACCAGCGGGGCGACCGAGCGGCCGCCTCCGCACCCGACGTCGAGCACGGTGCCGCCGACCGGCGGGATGACCTCGCGAGCCCACCGTGCCGACGTCGAGTCGCGGTCGATCGCCTCGTCGTCGACAGCGAAGCGTGCGACGTCGTGGCGCCAGGGCGACTCGGGGGCTGCCGCGACGATGTGCTCCGGGAGCCCCCAGCTGGCGATCAGGTCGCTCCAGCGGTCGGCTGCGGTCGGCTCACCGCCGGCAGCCGACATCAGACGACGGTCGCCATCAGGCTGGGGCGTCGCCGCGCGACGGCTCGGCCGCGCGCATCAGGACTCCTCGTGGAGCGTGATGGCGTACTCCGGACAGTTCGCGACCGCGAGCCGCGCCTTGTCCTCGAGTTCGGCCGTCACCGTGCCGTCGCCGATCACGACGGCGGTGCCGTAGTCGTCGACGTCGAACAGCTCGGGAGCGAGTGCGTAACAGCGATTGTGCCCCTGGCAGAGCTCGGAGTTGACGGATACACGCATGCTGCGAGCGTAGACCCTCGTCGTGGCGTCGAGCGCACTCGGCATCGTCCCACGGTGCGTGCCGACCAACGTCGCGAAGCCACCCTCCGCGTCAGATTGACAACATATAGCGAGAAAATCACCGAAGTACGGACGTTATCGGCTGGTCGCGGACCGCCGCGATCACTACCGTTGCATTCACCTACCT
>NZZV01000211.1 GCA_002698945.1 Acidimicrobiaceae bacterium | reverse complement strand
ACCCACGCCACCACCGACATCATCGCCGACATCAACGGCTGGTTCCCCGCCAACACCGACTACACCCCCCGAACCCCCCAACGACTCCTCGACACCCGCACCACCACCGGAGGCGGCGGCACCGGAGGCGGCGGTGGAGGTGGCACCGGAGGAGGAACCGGTGGCGGTGGCGGAGGCAACAGCGGAGGCTTCGTCACACTGCCGGTCGGCGCCGCGCTGCCATCGGGTGCCGAGTGTGCTGAGCGGGTCCGCTCGGCGCCGGAGATCCGACCCGAGAACGCAGCGGCGAACGCCAACCAGGGATCTCGCGCCAACGCCAACACGCGGTCGGACTGGTCCGGCTTCGCTCGCGTCGACGGAGCGTTCAGCGGCACGACCGACGAGATCATCCAGTGGGCGGCCTGCAAGTGGGGCATCGACGAAGACATCGCACGCGCCCAGGTGATCAAGGAGTCGTACTGGTACCAGTCCGCCAACGGTGACAACGGCGAGTCGTGGGGTCTCGGTCAGGTTCGCGACACCGCCCACCAGTCGGCGTTCCAGTACGGCGTCAACGCTCGGAACTCGAGCGCCTACAACCTCGACTACACCTACGCCAGCTGGCGAGCGTGCTACGAAGGCGTCTACACGTGGCTCAACAGTTTCGAGCGGAATGGGACCTACGCCGCCGGCGACTTGTGGGGATGTCTCGGCACCTGGTTCAGCGGACGCTGGTACGTCAACACCGACGCCTACCTGAACCAGCCAGGCGACAGCGTCCGGTGGCACTACGAGAATCGCACCTGGGAGACCGCTCAGTTCATCAACGGCTGACGTCGACACCGGGCGACACCCGACGCTCGCACACAACTCGCCGCTCCTACGCGCGATTCACTGAAGCAGCCGCGACGCGACGCCCAGTCGGCGCCCAGAGACGACCTGCTAGCCGACGAGGTGGATCGTGATCATGACGCCGGTCAGCAGCACCGACCAACCGGCAGCGCCGAGCGCGACCCAGACGAGAATCCTCGCCACGCCCACACTGGACGAGACCGAGATCGTTTCGGACTGCACAACAGAGTCGATACCCGTACTGTCGCAGACGCACACCCGCGAGTGGCGGATCTCCGAAGGAGAAGTCGACGAGGGAGAAGTCGTCCTCCCGGTCGGCTCCAGCCCGACCCCGGCACCACCCGGAAGCACCCGAAAAACGGATGCGGGCGGACCAGAGGTCCGCCCGCAGTGTTTCCTTCCGTCCCTGGTGTTCACCTGCGGCCGAAACCGTCGGTGGTTACGGCTGGTACATCGTCTGGCCGCGACGTCGCGTTACAGCTCGAACGGAAATCTCACGCCGACGTCTGCCGGACCGCTCCGCCGCGACCCATGTCGGTCACGACCATGTCGACCCGGATGTCGTGGGGCTCCTCCGGTAGCTCGTCGACGACCTGCTCGGCGAAGCACACGCCGATAGCGACACACTCGAGACGCCGGCCGGCGAGGAAGCGGTCGTACCAACCACCGCCGCGGCCCAGACGTGCTCCGTCGGCGGTGAAGCCCAGCCCGGGCACGACGACCGCGTCGGGCACATCGGGGGCAACGGGGAACTCGGCGTCGCGTTCGGGTGCCGGCACGACGACGGTCTTGCCGAGCGAGCGACACCACGCGATGAACCGATCTGCCTCCGGCTCACCGCCGACCGCGTCGAACACCATGATCACCGACGCCTTCCGAACGGCGGGCACGGCACGGACGTGCGACCACAGGCGGTCGGTACGTTCGCCGGTCGGGTCGGCGTTCGCTCGCACCGCCTGCAGTTCGCCGCGACGGAGGCGCTTGCGGTCGCCGATCTGCTCCGACATCACCTCGGACTCTATTGTCGTGCAGGTGAGTGAGAACACCGATCCGACGCCCGCCTTCGACGCGCAGGACTTCCGCACCGTGCTCGGGCACTTCCCGACCGGCGTCACGATCATCTCGGGCACCGACGAAGGACAGCCGGTCGGGTTCACGATCGGCTCGTTCACCTCGGTGTCGCTCGACCCGCCGCTCGTCGGCTTCCTCCCGATGAAGGACTCCGACACGTGGGCGGCGATCGAGCGAGGTGGCTCGTTCTGCGTCAACGTGCTGTCGCGCGACCAGGCCGACCTCTGTTGGCAGTTCGCGAAAACCGGCAACGAGGCCGAACGCTACGACGACGTCGCGTGGCACGCCGCCCCGACCGGTTCACCGATCATCGACCGCGCCGTCGCCTGGATCGACTGCAACATCGAGGAGGTGTACGAGATGGGTGATCACTATTTCGTGCTCGGACGTGTCGTCGCCCTCGAGGCCGACGCCGACCACGACGGCAGCGGCCCGTTCCCGCTCCTGTTTTTCAAAGGCACCCTCGGCGGGTTCGCCGCCGAAGGCTGACCGCCAGAAGGGGTCGGGCACCTTCTGGCACCCGACGCCGCGGAAGCCAGACCTGACGTGCCAGAAGGTGCCTGACCCCTTCTGGCACACTTGGACCGTGCAGAACGTTCGTCAGCTCACCCGTCGCTCCTCTCCGGTCACCGACCGGCAGATCGCGACCGCGCTCGGGCTCGACGCGTTCTCGATCGTGCTGTTCGCGGCGATCGGTCGCCGCGAACACGACCAGAGCAGCGCGCTCGTCGACGTGTTCGAAACCGCGGCACCGTTCTTGATCGGCGCCGCGGTCGCCTGGCTGATCGTTCGCGCGTGGCGGCACCCGCTGTCGGTCTACGTCGGCGTGGCGATCTGGCCGATCACGATGCTGGTCGGCATGATCACCCGCAACCTCGTGTTCGACCGCGGCACCGCGGCGTCGTTCGTGGTCGTGGCCACGCTGTTCCTCGGCGCCTGCCTCGTCGGCTGGCGACTCGTCTGGCGGGTGTACTCACGTCGCCGCGAGACCACCCGCTCGGTGACGCTCACGTGATGTTGGTGATGGCGCCCTTTTCGGCCCCCTGCGCCAACTTGGCGTACTTCGCCAGCACGCCGGTCGTGTAGCGCGGCGCCGGCGGACCGGCCCACTCGGCACGGCGGCGTTCGAGCTCGGCGTCGTCGACCAGCAGGTCGAGGGTCAGCGACGGGACGTCGATCTTGATGCGATCGCCGTCGTGCACGAACGCGATCGGGCCGCCGTCGACCGCCTCGGGCGCGACGTGTCCGATACAGAAGCCCCACGTGCCNCCGGAGAACCGACCGTCGGTGATCAGGGCGACGTCCGCNCCCCGGCCGGCACCCTTGAGCGCTCCGGTGATCGCGAGCATCTCNCGCATGCCCGGGCCACCCTTCGGGCCCTCGTACCGGATCACGATCACGTCNCCNGGATTGATCTCACCGGCGAGCACCGCCGCCATNGCGCCGTCNTCGCCGTCGAACACGCGGGCGTTGCCCTCGAACGAACGCTGTTCCTTCGAGAGNCCGGCGACCTTCACGACCGANCCCTTCGGGGCGAGGGAACCGGTGAGCACGTTGAGCCCNCCCTCGGCNTTGATCGGGTTCGAGATCGGGTACACGACCGTGCCGTCGGGCGCCGGCGGATCGATGTCGGCGAGGTTCTCGGCCATGGTCTTGCCCGTGACGGTCACCTCGTCGCCGTGCAGCAACCCCTCCTCGAGGAGGTGCTTGAGCACGACCGGCACGCCGCCGATCCGGTCGAGGTCGGTCATGTGGAACTTGCCGCCCGGCTTCATGTCGGCGAAGTGTGGGACGCGAGCCGCCACCTTGTTGAAGTCGTCCAGGTCGAGCGCGACGCCGGCCTCGTTGGCGATCGCGAGCAGGTGCAGCACGGCATTCGTCGATCCACCCAACGCGTTGGCAAGGGCCATCGCGTTCTCGAACGCACCCTGGGTGAGGATGTCGCTCGGCCGGAGCCCGGTGCGCAGCATCTCGATGACCGCCTCACCGGCGCGCCGGGCGTCGTCCTCGCGGCGACGATCGACGGCGGGCGGCGACGCCGAACCGGGCAGCGACAGGCCGAGCGCCTCACCGATCGAACTCATCGTGTTGGCGGTGAACATGCCGCCGCAGGCGCCCTCGCCGGGGCAAGCGTTCTTCTCGATCGCGTGCAGCTCGTCGGGCGTGATCGAACCGGCGGCGCAGGCACCGATCGCCTCGAACACGGACGTGATGTCGAGCGCCTTGCCGTTCAGATAGCCCGGCAGGGTGGAGCCGTTGTAGACGAACACACCGGGCAGGTTCAGCCGGGCGATCGCCATCATCATGCCGGGCATCGACTTGTCGCAGCCGCCGGTCGCGACGAGACCGTCGAGACGTTCGCCGTGCATGACCGCCTCGACCGAGTCGGCGATGATCTCACGCGACACCAGCGACGCCCGCATGCCCTCGTGGCCCATCGAGATCCCGTCGGACACCGTGATCGTGCCGAACTCCAGTGCGACACCACCGGCTCGCTGCACGCCGTCCTTGGCGGCCGCAGTGAGTCGGCGGATCGACATGTTGCACGGGGTGATCTCGTTCCACGACGAGGCGATGCCGACCTGCGGCTTGTCCCAGTCGTCGTCGGTCAGTCCGACGGCGCGGAGCATGGCTCGCGAGGCCGCCTTCTGGATGCCGTCGGTGACATCGCGCGACCGCGGCTTGAGGTCGACTGGGGTATCGCTCGTCGTCATGGTGCCGAGGGTAGTGCGACGTGTCCAGTGCGAGCCTGGTGCAGTCGCCACCTGGTTGCTCGACGTCGGGTGGGGTCAGGCGGGGATCGGCGAGCATGGCTGCGGCCGCAGGACCTGGGTGGTCGGTTGTGGTCTGACCCCACCCGGCTATCTGGTGCTCTCGTAAGTCAGGCGGGGATCGGCGTGTCGGCATCGACACCGGTGTCGACCGTGTCGACCGTCTCGAACGGGGTCTCGACGACGAACTGCCAGAGCACGGCGACACCGACCAGCGCCATCAATGCGCCGCCGAGGAAGCCCGCCTGCTTCGACGCGATCTCGCCGATGGCGCCGAGCGCGACACCGCCGACGATGGTACCCACCTCGAAGAACATCGTGAGTGAACTCAACGCCGTCGAGCGTTCCTGCTCCGACACCCGGTTGACGACGTTGGCCATCAGCGAGGGGTACAGGAAGGCCATCCCGACACCGATCACACCGGCGGCGACCCACAGCGCCCACGGTTCGGGCACGAGCGCGATCAAGCTCAGGCCGGCGGTCAGGAACACGAGTGCGATGGTCACCGTGCGGTGGGCACCGAGGCGTTCGGGCAGCTTGGCGGCGACGACACGCAGGCTGACCGACACCAGGCTGTAGACGAGCAGGAGACCACCGGCACCCGGCAAACCGACCGACTTGGAGTACTCGGGAGCGAACGCCATGAAGACCGAGAAGGCGGCGATGCCGCACGCGAGCACGAGCCCCGGTGCGAGTGCTGCTCGCTGGAACATCGGCATCCGCTCGGCCGAGCGGCCTGCGGTCCGGTCGACTCGACGTGGGACCCCGAGCACCGTGACGGCGGCCAGGGCTGCGAGCACGCCGGCGGCGAGGAACGCCGTCGAGTAGTCGTCGTCGGAACCGATGAACCCCTCGGCGATCAGCGGCCCGACACCGATGCCACCGAACACGGCGACGGAGAAGTAGCTGGCCGCCTCGGCCCGCCGGTTGGCGGGCGACAGGTCGGCGATCAGGGTGGCGGCGGCGACGAACAGCGCCGCCTCGCCGAGACCGGTGATGCCGCGGAAGACCATCACGTGCCAGAGCTCGGTCGAGAACGCCATTGCGAACGTCGCCAGCGAAGCGAGCACGGCACCCGCCATCATCAAAGCCCGGCGACCGAAGCGCTCCGTGAGGCGGCCGAGGAACGGGCGGGCGAAGATCGCCGCGAACGCGAACGACGCCATCGTCAGACCGACACCGAACTCGCCGCTGCCGAGGTCGCGCTCGACGAAGCTCGGCACGGTCACGACGACCATGCCGATGTACACGAAGAAGACGAGTGCCGTCGCCATCACCGACACGAACGGTCCGGTGATCAATCGAGGGGAGGGATTCGACACGTCAGCCATGCTTGCGGAGCCAACGTCCCGCGCGGCCACCGGATTCCAGGACATCGGTCACACGTCGGATGAGGTCAGACCTCATCCGATCGTCCACGACGTCGGCCCTCTGTCACCTGGTCGGATGAGGTCTGACCTCATCCGACAATCCGGTCAGCCGGTCAGAGGCGTTCGACGTCGACGGCGACGTCGAGGGTCTGGGCGGCGGCGGGGCCGATCATCACCCCACGCACCGGGATCACGTCGGCGTAGTCGCGCCCCCACGCAACCGTGACGTGATCGTTGGCGGGCAGGTGGTCGTTCGTCGGGTCGAACGTCACCCACCCGGCCTCGGGCGTCCAGACCGAACACCAGGCGTGCGACGCGTCGGCGCCGACGAGCCGCTCCTGACCGGGGGGCGGCACCGTCTCGATGTATCCGCTCACGTAGCCGGCGGCGAGCCCCACCGACCGCAGACCGGCGATCGCGAGGTGAGCGAAGTCCTGACAGACGCCACGACGCTCGGCGAGCACCTCGACCAGTGGCGTCGACACATTGCTGAAGTGGGCATCGAACTCGAACGTCGTGTAGATCTCGTGGCACAACGCTCGGACCGCATCGACGATGCCCCGGCCCGGCACGAACACGTCTCGCGTCAGCGCCCCGAGCGGGACCGCCAGCGACTCCAGATCGACCAGCAGCGATGTGGTCCGGAACCACCCGGTCTCCAACGCCGTGGCGCCGGTGGCGGTGGCGAGTCGATCGACGACCTCGTCCCACGGTGTCGCGTCGATCGGGTCCTCACGAGCCGTCACGTCGACGACGCTCTCGGCCGTGATGACGAGATGCTCGTGGGGCACGTGCACCCCGAATTGGTACTGACGGTTCCCGAACGCGTCGACGAACGTATCGATCTCGGGGACGTCGGGATCGACCGTCAGCCGGCTCGATCGCACCGTCTGCCAGTCGGTCGACCGTGGTGCGAGACAGGCAACCGAGTACCCGTCGGTCATCGTCGATCCGTACTGGTACGTGGTGCGGTGCACGACCCGATAGGTCGTCACCGCAGGGGTGCTGCCGCCGCTCACGCCATCGACCCCGGCCCGACGAACGTCATCGGGATCGGGTCGACCGGGGTCGAGAACCAGCGTCCGACCATGCCGGTGCCCGCCTCGTCCACGAGTGCCCGCAGCTCCGGAACCAGCCGGTCGACCGGCCACGTCAGACACGCTCGCGCCCGCTCGAGGAAGTCGTCGCCGAGGGCGCCCTCACCGTCGTCGACGTGGGCGGCCAACCGCTCGATCGACGCGGCGAGCGAGCGAGGATTCGACGCGTCCCCGACGAGCAACCGGACCGCCAACTCGGGGTCGACCTCGCTGCGATGGCGACGCCGGTAGGCGACGAGGCTGTCGTTCGCAGCGAGCAGGGCTTCGAGTACGGGCGCCACGACCTCGGGCCGATCGAAGTCCGCACGGTCGACGTCAGCACGGTCGGGGCGATCGGCCCCGGTACCGAGCGCCCCGTCGAGCAGGTCGAGCACCACCAGACACCGCTCCAGGCGACGACCCGTGTCCCCGATCCGCCATGCCGGCCCGCGCACCGTGGACTCCTGCCAGAGTCCGGCCAACGCCGCGAAGTCCGCGAGGACGGCGTCGAGATCGTCGACGACGGTCACGCGGCGCTGGAGCGACGAACGCAGTTCGGCCAGGTGCGACAGGACACGGCCCGTCGTCACCGACAGGAATTCCCGGACGGTCGTCGCCTCGGTCAACAGCACACCGATCTCGGCCGCGACGCCGTCACCGACGTCGGAGAGTCGATCCGCCAACGCCGACGCGTCCGAGATCGAG
Source organism: Acidimicrobiaceae bacterium (assembly GCA_002698945.1). GTDB lineage: Bacteria > Actinomycetota > Acidimicrobiia > Acidimicrobiales > Ilumatobacteraceae > Ilumatobacter. The sequence continues at coordinate 22,147 of NZZV01000211.1, read as the reverse complement.
TCGGGTGCCGGGTGGCGCATGACCCGGTCGATCATCGCCCCCATCCGCTCGCACCAGGCGCCCCCGCTCATCGACGCGAGGCCGGGATCCTGCTCGATGCGGGCCGACACGACCCGCATCGTGCGCGCCATCGCCTCCGCCCGCTCGGCCGCACGATTGGTCCAGTACAGCGCGTCGGCGGCTCGAGTCGGGACCGAACGGCCGAAGTCGACCTGGGGCAACCGCGGCGGCGCCACGACCGGGGGCGGCGACCACCCCAGTACCCACACGTCCTTGGCCACACACGCCGTCGGCTCCGCCGGGTCATCGCCCGGGGCGAGGACGCGGCCGGTCCCGCCGGGGAGCACGTGCACCCGCTCGCCGTCGTGGACGGCGAACAACCGAACGACCGACGCCGCGCGCTCCACGTCCGGAGCGATCGTCCCGGGTGCCAACGGTACGGTCGAGAACGAGTCGGCCGAGCCGTCGAACTCGGGCAGGGTCTGGGTCATCGGAGCGAGCCGGTCGATCGCGGCCCGGACGAACGGCCGCACCGTCGGGTCCTCGAGGACGCCGGCGCCGTGGGCGTTCGCGAGCGCGACGCCACCGGCCCGCTGAGCGAGGAGGAGCCCTGGCACCCCGACGCTTCCCTCGGCGGCGAGCGCGAGCGGATCGAGTCGTTGATCCTCCACCCGCCGGTACAACACGTCGACCGGTTCGAGCCCGTCGAGCGTCCGCAACCAGACCTTGCGCTGCCGCACGACCAGATCGGCACCCTCGACCAGGTTCACACCCAGTTGGACGGCGAGATAGGAGTGGTCGACGTAGGACGGATGGTCGATCCCCGCCGAGAACACGACGGTGCGCGGGCTGTCCTCGTCGGAGGTGGCGGACAACGCCCGGAGCAGCCGGGTCGGGAAGCGGGCGAGACTGACGACGTCGGCCCGCCCGGTGAGATCCGGGAGCACGCGCGACATCACCGAGCGGTCGAGCAGTGCGTACCCGAGTCCGGGCGGCGCATCGACCAGGTCGCGCACGTGCCACCACATCCCGCTCGCGTCGAGCACGACGTCGACCGCGTAGGTCGTGAGCCAGCGATGCGGCGTGGAACCGACGGCGTCGACGCGGTATCGACCGGTCGATGCCAGCACCTCGGCGGGAACGATCCGTTCGGCGATCAGCGCTCGGTCGCCGTACAGATCGGCGACGACGGCCTCGAGTGCCTCCATCCGTTCGGCGACGCACAGCGACAACCACTGGAACGTCCCGGCGTCGAGCACGAGCGGGATCGGATCGATCCGCCACGGGCGGCTCTCGATCGCGGCCACCCGCCCGTCGGCGCGCACCGGCAGATCGTGGACGAGATGGCCGGCACCCTCGGACGCGAGCAGCCGGTCGGCGCGCGCCTGGCGGGCAGGCAGCGAGTCGGGGTCGAGCAGCCGACGGCGGAGCTCACCCGTGGGGGCCAGCGAGGCCGCGCCTGGACCGAGTGTGGTGGACATCGTGTCCACAGCGTCGCACACGTCGACCTCGACAACCGAGATCTGGTGCGGTGCTCGGGTCAGCCGAGCGGACCCACGTAGCGGTCATGGATCGCGGCGTCGACGCCGGCGATCGCCAGCTGTACCCGGTCCATCGCCCGGTCGAGCCGTTCGGCTTCGGCGTCGTCGAGATCGACGGCGGTCAGCGTCGCCTCGGCGTCCTCGAGCGCGGCGAGGACGGGCTGGGGGTCGGGCAGGGTCACGAGCACGCTGCGGATCTCCTCGAGGCAGCCCTGCACCGACCGGGGGAACGCCGAATAGTGGAGGAGGAACTGCACCACCGTCATCGCATCGATCGGTCCGCGGACACGCCGCTGGTACATCTGCAATGCGGAGACCGAACGCAGCACGTTCATCCACCGCACCTCTTCGTTGATCCGCTCGGTGTCGTGCGTCCGTTCGTTGTACAAGATGGCGGCCGCCGCTACACCCAGCACCCGCGTCGTCATGTCAGCGCGTTCGACGAGCCTGCCGAGCCGGAGCATCCGGTACGGGCTGGCGCGCGTCATCGTCGACTCGAGCACCCCGTCGAGCCGACGGCTGATCTCGACGACACGGACCAGGAAGCGGTCACGAAGCTGACGTTCGATGGCGGCCGACGCCGTCGAGTCGACGTACTGGGCCAGTTGATTGACCGCCTGCCACGCCTCACGTGGCAGCACCTCGCGCGTCGTGCGCAGGTTCGCCCGGGCGGCCGTCACGGACGACGCGATGCTCGAGGTGTTGGAGCGATCCTCGATCAGGTGGCGGAGCACCGCTCGCTCACCCGCCGGGTCGTCGGCCGAGTGCGCGACCTCGATCTCGGCGCCGTGGATCGCGACGAGCGGGTCCCAGCGCAGCAGCTCGTCACTCGGGTAGTCGACGACGAGGTCGTTGTAGGCGCGGACGATCCGAGCGGTGTCCTCGGCCCGCTCGATGTACCGAGCGCCCCAGTACAGCCGGTCGGCGGTGCGTGCGAGCAGGACCATCAGCCGTCCTCGTCCAGCCACTGCGTCTGGGTTTGTGTCTGGGTCGGAGCGGGTGTGGCACGTGCCGGCGAGTCCGGCGGCGACGCGTCGTACGACGAGCCGTAGCGTCCGTCGACGATCCACGTGTCCTTGCTGCCGCCGCCCTGGGAGGAGTTGACGATCAGCGAGCCTTTGGTGAGCGCCACCCTGGTGAGACCTCCCGGCGTCACGTAGCTCTGCTCACCCGTGAGGACGAACGGTCGCAGATCGACGTGGCGCGGCTCGACGCCGCCCTCCACCAGCGTCGGCACGGTCGACAGCGACAAGATCGGCTGCGCGACCCAGTTCCGCGGGTCGGCTTCGATCGCCCGGACGGCTTCGTCGAGCTCGTCCTTCGTCGCACGACTCCCGATCAGGATCCCGTAGCCGCCACTCTCGTTGGCCGGCTTGAGGACGAGATCGCCGATGTTGTCGATCACGTGCCGTCGTTCGTCCTCGTACATCGTGCGATAGGTCGGCACGTTCGGGACGATCGGCTCCTCGTCGAGGTAGTAGCGGATCATGTCGGGCACCCAGGCATAGACGACCTTGTCGTCGGCGACACCGGCACCGGGCGCATTCGCGAGTGCGACCTTGCCGGCCCGCCACGACCGCATCAGGCCGGGCACACCGAGCAACGAGTCCTCCCGGAAGACCTCCGGATCGAGGAACAGGTCATCGATACGGCGGTAGATCACGTCGACGCGCTCGAGTCCTTCGATCGTCTTCATGTAGACGTACTCGTCGTCGCCGACCACCAGGTCGGCGCCTTCTACGAGTTCGGCGCCCATCCGCTCGGCGAGGAACGAATGCTCGAAGTACGCCGAGTTGAAGATGCCGGGGGTGAGCACGGCGATGTGCGGATCGTCGCAGCCGTCGGGTGCGAGCGAGGTCAGGAGCCGGTTCAACTCGTCGGTGTAACCGTCGACGGGCCGGATGCGCTGCCGCTCGAACAGCTCCGCGAACGCTCGCTTGGCGACGCCGCGGTTCTCGATCACGTAGCTGACGCCGGACGGGACGCGGAGGTTGTCCTCCAGCACGTACATCTGTCCGTCGTCGTCGCGGACAAGGTCGCTTCCGGAGATGTGTGCCCACACACCGAACTTCGGGCTGATGCCCCGCAACTGTGGCCGGAAGTTCACCGACTGATCGAGCAGGTCGCCGGGGAACACCCCGTCGGCGATGATGCGCTGATCGTTGTAGAGGTCGTCGACGAACCGGTTCAACGCGATGAGACGTTGCTGCAGGCCGAGCGAGATGCGATCCCATTCGCTGCCCTCGATCACCCGCGGGATGATGTCGAACGGCCACGCGCGGTCGATGTTCTGACCGTCCGAGTACACGGTGAACGTGATGCCCATCGCCTGGATGTCGAGTTCGGCCAGTTCCTGACGGGCGCGGAGTTCGTCTTCGCCGAGGCGGGCGATCAGGTCCATCACGGAGTTCGCCAGTGGTCGCGGCACACCGCTCGGATCGATCAGTTCATCCATCTGTGGCTCGACCATAGGTCAGGGGTCACCTCGCTGTCATCGGGGCCGGGCAGTGTTCACATTGTCGACACACGCCCGCCGGCGGCCGAACGGCCCGCGGCGGCGGACGTGATCGCGCGGTGCACGAAGTCGAGCTTCGACACGACCGTGGGCGACAGCACGAACGGGTAGAGGTCGGGTTGCCCGATCGACCGCGACATGGCGTTGAGGGCGAACGTCAGGCCGAGCCACGTGCCGATCATCGGCCCGATCGCCACCGCGGTCGAGCTCGCCCAGGCGCCGGCGCCCGCCGAGCGGGACGGTTCACCGACCTCGATCCCGAACGCATCCGAGGTCTCGAGTCCGCCGTGGATGTGGAGGTAGTGGGCGAACGTCTCGGCCCAGTCCTCCCAGGGGTGCATGGTGGCGTACTGGCTGACGTGGGTGTCGACCCAGTCGGCCGACGACCCACCGCCGTAGTGCTGGGAGAGTGCGTCCTCGTACGACGCCCGCTCGTCACCGAACAACGATCGATACTCGTCGAGCAGCCCTGCACGCTCGACGAGCATCGGCCAGTAGTAGTGACCGATCTCGTGGCGGAGGTGACCGAGCACGGTCCGGTACGGCTCGCCGAGTTGCTGACGCACGAACTCGCGATGGGCGTCGTCGGACTCGGAGAGATCGAGGGTGATGACCCCGCTCTGGTGGCCGGTGGTCACCGACCGGCCGCGTGACGAGAGGAACTCGAAGGTGAGTCCGTGCTCCGGGTCGGCATCGGCAGCGCCGGCCCGCGGCACGATCGGTAGATCGAGCGCGTCGAGCTGGCTGACCAGGCGCCGCTTGGCCGTCTCGGCGTCGGCGAAGGCGACGTGGGCGTCGACCTCGGCGTCGTTCGGCCGGACCGAGGTCAGTCGGCAGCTCTCGCAGAGGGCTTCGGCGTCGTCGACGGCGACCAGCCAATTGCAGCGCGCCAGCTCGCGGTTGGCGCACCAGCGATACGACCCGGGGGTGCCGTCGGCGCGCAGGAGCGTGCCATCCGATTCGGTGAGCGCCACGAGCGATCGTTCCGCACGGACGTAGCCCAGCGACGACCCGCAAGTGAGACACAGCGAGTTGTCGAAGAACACGAGCCCATCACAGACCGAACACCGAAACGACTCCACGACCCCGCACCGTACCCACCTCCGCCGCCCCACAAACCGGACAGGAGGTGTCGGATAGCTGTCGCGTGCGCGAATGGTGTCGGATCCCTTTCGTGCCCCAGGTCGTCGTGCACCGTCCCGGCGACGACACGAAAGGGATCCGACACCATTCGCGTCACCATTCGCCTCCTGTCCGGTCAGAAGCGGCGGAGGTCGAGGGTGCGGGGGTACTCGCGGGGCATCGTCGCCAGCACGCGGTCGAGGTGTTCGACGTCGACGCGGCCCGGCTGGTGGCCCTGCCGCCGGAAGCGGGTCGCGCGACGCGCCTCGGCCTCGGCTGCGTTGACGGGGAACGTGTCGTAGGCGCGGCCGCCCGGGTGCGTCACGTCGTACGTGCACCCGCCGAGCGAACGTTCGCTCCAGCGATCGACCACGTCGAACACGAGTGGTGCGTGCACCCCGATCGTCGGATGCAGCGCCGACCACGGCGCCCATGCCTTGAACCGCACACCCGCCACCGCGGTCCCCGGCGTCGTGGTGGGTTGCAGCGGGACGGGAACACCGTTGCACGTCACCACGTGGCGCTCGGGCAACAGGTCGTCGACGCGCAGCTGGAGTCGTTCCACCGACGAGTCGACGTAGCGGGCCGTCCCGCCCGCCGCAGCTTCCTCGCCGAGCACGTGCCAGGGTTCGATCGCACGGCGCAGTTCGAGGTGGACGCCGGCGACGGTCGTCTCCCCGATCAGCGGGAACCGGAACTCGAGGAACGGAGCGAGCCACGCCTCGTCGAACGCCAGCCCGTGGGCGCGCAGGTCGTCGATGACGTCGTGGATGTCGGCACGCACGAACCACGGCAACATGAACCGGTCGTAGAGATCGGTCCCCCACCGCACGAGACGACCTCGGTACGGAGCGCGCCACATGCGCGACACGATCGAGCGGACGAGGAGCGACTGCACCAGCGCCATCTGGGGATGCGGCGGCATCTCGAACGCTCGCAACTCGAGGATGCCGAGTCGGCCGCGCTCGCTGTCGGGGCTGAACAACTTGTCGACGCAGAACTCGGCGCGGTGGGTGTTGCCGGTCAGGTCGACGAGCAGGTGGCGCAGCAACCGGTCGACCATCCACGCCGGAGCCGACCCGCCCGGATCGTCGTCGGGTGTGTCGCTCGCCAGCGCCGATGCAGCCCGACGATCGTGACCATCACCGTCATCGACAACGTCATCGCCGACCTCGCTACCGGAGCCGACATCGCCATCGGTGTCGTCACGGGAGCCGTCGCGGTCGATCAGCCGCTGGAGTTCGGCGAATGCGATCTCGAGCTCGTACACATTGTCGGCGCGTCCCTCGTCGACCCGGGGCGCCTGGCTGGTCGGACCGATGAACTGGCCGGCGAACAGGTAGCTGAGCGACGGATGATGCTGCCAGTACGTGATCAGGCTGCGCAGCAGATCGGGTCGCCGCAACAGTGGGCTGTCGACCGGTGTGCGCCCGCCCAGGGTGACGTGGTTGCCGCCGCCGGTACCGGTGTGGGTGCCGTCGAGTGCGAACTTCTCGGTGCCGAGACGCGTCGACCGCGCCTCGTCGTAGAGCGTGGTGACGACGTCGGTCATCTCGTCCCACGACGACGTCGGCTGCACGTTCACCTCGATCACGCCCGGATCGGGCGTCACCGACAGCGAACCGAGTCGCGGGTCACGGGGCAGGCCGTATCCCTGCACGATGACGGGACATGCCAGCTCGGCGGCGACGAGATCGACGACCGCCAGCAGCTCGACCGCGTGCTCCGCGTGTTCGACCGGCGGCAGGAAGACCGCGACATGGCCGCGGCGCAACTCGAAACCGATCGAGGTCGGTGGACAGCGGTGCCGGTCGACGTGATCGGCCGGACCCTCGGGCAGCGTGCCGGGTGCGGGCAGTTCGTCGCGTTCTTCGAACGGCGACCGCTCGTAGGTCGCCGGGAACGGCGCCCACGACAGCGAGTCGAGCGGCAGGCGGAGCCCGATCGGTGAGTCGCCGGGAATCAGGTACAGCCGTCCACGCCGCAGATGCCACGTCGTCGTCCCCCACCCGTCGCCCTCGATCGACTCGTGCAGCGGCACGACATAGCCGACGGGATCACCGGCGTCGGTCGACAGCCGGTCGACCAGCGCGGCGCGTGCATCACCATCGGTGATCCGCCCGTTGCCGACGTCGGCGACGGGCGGATCGCCACTCGGGAGGCGCGCCTCCGCCCACGCCCGGTCGACCGGATCCTCGTACGCCGCGACCACCCCGTCGGCACCGATGCCGAAACGTTCGGCGACCGCGCCGGCGAACGATGCGACGTCGTCGAGCGTGGCGGAGCCGGGTTCGTCCGGGTCGGCGAGCAGATCCGGACGCGACCACAGCGGTTCGCCGTCGCGACGCCACACGATGTCGATCTGCCAACGCGGCAGCGGCTCCCCCGGGTACCACTTGCCCTGGCCGTGTTGCACGAGTCCCCCCGACCCGAACCGTGCTCGGAGCCGACCGGCGAGCTCACGGGCGAGCGTCCGCTTCGCCGGACCGTCGGCGGCGACGTTCCACTCGGCGCCCTCCATGTCGTCGATCGAGACGAAGGTGGGTTCGCCGCCCATCGTCAATCGGACGTCGTCAGCGGTGAGCCGCTCGTCGACGTGCCGGCCCAGTCGGTCGATGCTCGTCCACTGGTCGGCGCTGTAGGGCAGGGTGACCCGCGGATCTTCACGGATCCGTCGGACCACGTTCGAGAACGAGAACTCCGTCTCGGCCGGTCCGGTCGATCCGCTGATCGGCGCCGCGGAGGAAGGGTGCGGTGTGCAGGCGAGCGGGATGTGACCTTCGCCGGCGAACAGCCCGGACGTCGGGTCGAGCCCGATCCATCCGGCTCCGGGTACGTACACCTCTGCCCAGGCGTGGAGGTCGGTGAAGTCGGCCGTCGGACCGTCGGCGCCGTCGAGGGCCGGCTGGTCGGACGTGAGTTGGACGAGGTAACCGGACACGAAGCGAGCCGCGAGGCCGAGACGGCGGAGCGCCTCGACCAGCAGCCACCCGGTGTCGCGGCACGATCCGATGCCACGCGCCAGGGTCTGCCCAGGAGGCTGAACCCCCGGCTCCATCCGGACCGAGTACTCGACGTCGTCGTACAGCCGCCGGTTGATCGCCACGAGGAAGTCGGCGATGCCGGTGCCGTCGTCGCGATGACCCACCCCGCTCATCCACCGGTCGAGCTGCGGGTCGTCCTCGGTCGCCGGTCGGAGGTACGGCTCGAGATCGCGCCGAACGTCCGGCGCGTACTCGAACGGATACGACGACGCCGACTCCTCGACGAAGAAGTCGAACGGGTTGACGACGGTCATGTCGGCGACCAGGTCGACGGTCACCTCGAGCTCGCGAGCCGGTTCGGGGAACACCAGCCGGGCGAGATAGTTACCGAACGGGTCCTGCTGCCAGTTGACGAAGTGCTGCTCCGGTCGCACCGTCAGGCTGTACGAGAGGATCGGCGTCCGCGAGTGCGGCGCCGGGCGGAGCCGCACGAAGTGCGGATGGATCGTGGTCGGCCGATCGAACCGGTAGGTGGTGCGATGCTCGATGCCGACGTGGATACCCATTGTCGTGTCGAGCGTAGCGGCACGACCCGCGACCGGTCCGACGACCGGTGCTGCGACCGGTGCTGCGACCGGTTCGACGATCGGTCGGGCAGCCGGTCAGGCTCGCACCGGAGCCACCTCGCCGGCGAGGTCGTCGACGATGTCGTCGACCTCCGACGTGGACGCGCTGACCGGCATGGTCGAACGGTCGAGGGAATCGCCGACGGATCGACGCACCCACCACGCCACGGTGGCCATGGCGAGCGCGACACCGACGAGCACGAGGGCGGCCGCACGCTCGACGCCGGTGCCGATCAACCGGCCGACGGAGTCGGCACCCCACCCCCCGTCGATCATCGCCGGTTCGGCGATGCGGGTGATGACGACGCCCGACAGCGCGGCGCCGATCGGGTCGAGCGCACGCCCCACGGCGGCCCGGACGCCGAACACACGGCCCTGCATCGTGGACGGAACCCGCTCGTGGTACACGGTCGCGACGATCGAACTGACGAGGGGCACGACGGCCAGCACGCACGCAGCGCCGAGCAACACCACCACGGGTGCGGGGCGGGCCGCCAAGACGGCGCAACCGACGGCGACGCCGCCCAGCCCGAGGGCGAGCCCCCGACCGCGCCGGTCGGGTACACCTCGGCGACCCAGCACGAGGCTGCCCACGAGCATGGCGACGCCGCCGACGGCGAACACGAGACCGGACCGGGCGGCGCCGAGCACCGACGCAGCCAAACCGATCATGGCGACGTTGAAGAACGCCAGGAAGAAGTTGGTGGTCGCCATGGCCACGAGGAGCACGAGCAGCGGTCGGCCGTCGCTCGCCAGCCAGCGCAGCGCGGGTCGCCAGCTGCCGTCGTCGTCCGCCGCGGGAGTCTCGCGCCGCTCGTCGAACCGCACGGCGAGGGTGCAGGCCATCGCGACGACGAAGGTCGCGACGTCGACGACGAGCACGGCGGTGATGCCGTACCAAGCGACCAGCGGCGTGGCGACGAGCGGACCGATGACGATGCCGAGTGCCGGCCCGAGCTGGTTGAGGCCGTTCGCCCGCCCGAGCGCGTCCGGCACCACGAGCGACGGGATCGCCGCCTGGAACGCCGGATACTGCAACGCGGTGCCGAGGCTCGCCACGAACCCGGCGACGGCGAGGTGCCACACCTCGAGCCGGCCGGCGATCGACATCGCGAGTGCGATGCAGATGCCGACGGCGGCCAGCGTGTCGGCGCCGACGATGACACGACGTCGCGGGAGCCGGTCGACGAGCGGCAACAGCGGACTCGTGAGCACCGCCGGCAGCGCCGTCAGTGCCGTGAGCAGCCCGAGCCAGGTCGCGTTCCCGGTTTCCAGGTACACCCAGACGGCCACGCCGACACCCGACACCGTGCTGCCGATCGTCGACACCGTCTGCCCGAACCAGAACACGAGGAAACGGTGGCCGAGCGGCGGTCGGGCGGGCCGCCCCCCGCTCGGGCCGGTGTGCGTTCGGGGAGGCGTAGACGGCTTCGAAGCGCTCATGGGGAGCTATTCAACTCGATTGAATCACATAATTCAAGTGGTTTGAATAGATATTCAACACAGGTGAACATGCGTCGGGACCGGCGCGTCGACCCACTACCCTGAAGCCGGTGAGCACCGACCACCCCGACGCCGGCTGGGAACCGCACCCGGACGCCGGTGACCACACCGACGAGATCGACGGTCCCGCCGAGTACCACGACCTGGACGATCTCGACCTCGTCGCCGAACTCACTCACCCGACCCGGTCGCGCATCATCCGATCCCTCAAGCAACCCCGCACCGTCGCCGAGGTCGCCGACCAGCTCGACATGCCCGTCACGCGGCTCTACCACCACGTCAACCGGCTCGAGCAACTCGGCTTCATCCGCGTCGTGGCGACCCGACGGGTCGCTGCCGTCACCGAGCGCCGCTACCAGGTGGTGGCGAAGTCGTTCCGCGTCGCCGACGAACTGTTCCGATCGACCGATCCGGCGGAGCTCGCGATCGCCCTGGGCGCGTTGTTCGACGTCGCGAAACTCCGGTTCCAGCGCGAGGTCGAACACGGTGATGCACTCAGGTTCGAGGAGCGCGAGCAGCAGTCGCTGCTGTGGCTCGGAGCCGCACATCTCTCTCCGAATCGACGAGGCGAGCTCCTCGAGCGGCTGCGCACCGTCCTCGAGGAGTTCGATTCCGACCTGCCCGACGACGACCCCGACGCAACCCAGATGAGTGTCTTCATCGCGGCGTTCCCCGAGACGTCCTGAATCGACCAGCCGAGTCCCAGACCCGACCACCAAGCCAGACCCGAGCACCAAGCCAGACCCGAGCACCCAGCCATGACCGACGACCACGCCGAACTGATCGAACGCCACTTCCGTCCGGACGACCCTGCGTTCATCGACGACCCCTACCCCGACTTCGCCGCGCTCCGCACGGCGATGTCGATCGGGCGCGATCCGCGAAGCGGTCAATGGATCCTCACCCGGTTCGACGACGTCCACGAGGCGTTGCGCGATCGACGACTCGGACGCAACTACACCCAGCTGTTCGATCACGCGGAGTTCGGGCGGCCCGAGCCCGATCCTCGATGGGCCCGATTCCACGAGCACGAGGCGTGGTCGCTGCTCGCCCTCGAACCGCCGGATCACACCCGACTCCGGCGCCTCGTGTCGAAGGTGTTCACCCAACGCTCGGTCAACGCGCTCCGTCCGGCGATCGAACGGCGCGCCGATGCGCTGCTCGACCGGTGCGCCGAACTCGGCACGATCGATCTGATCTCCGACTACGCCCAGCCGTACTCGGTCGGCGTCATCTGCGCCATGCTCGGCGTCCCGGATCATGACACCCAGCGACTCCTCGACTGGTCGCACGCGATCGTGAAGATGTACGAACTCCACGCGACCGACGAACAACGAGTCGCCGCCGACGACGCCGCCGGCGAGTTCATCGAGTACGTGGGCGACCTGATCGAACGCAAGCGGTCGGCACCCGACGATCTGTTGTTGTCCCAGCTGGTCGCCGTCGAGGACGGCGACGACACACTCACCGTCCCGGAGATCACCTCGACCACGATGGTGCTCCTCGAAGCCGGCCACGAGGCCACCGTCAACACCCTCGGCAACGGGATGCGAGCGATGATGCTGCACCCCGACCAGTGGCGCCGGGTGACGAACGGTGAGGTCGCTCCCGCCGACGCCGTGGAAGAGATGCTGCGTTGGGATTCTCCGACCCAGCTCTTCGATCGCTACGTCCTCGCCGACGACGTGGTCATCGCCGGGCAGCCGCTCGAACGTGGCGACGAGGTGGCGATGCTGTTCGGATCCGCACAGCGCGACCCCGATCGGTTCGACGACCCCGACCGCTTCGACGTCGGTCGCGGCGATACGAAACACATCGGCTTCGGCGGCGGCATCCACTTCTGCATCGGGGCGCCGCTCGCCCGAGCGGAAGTGGCGGCGTCGGTGGAGGCGATCGCCCGCCGGTTCCCCGACATCGCCGTGGTCGAGGAACCGGCGTACCACCCCACCTTCGTCATCAGGGGCCTGGAGCGCCTCCGGTTGAGCCTGGCCGGGTGACGATCGGGTTCAGTCGCTGCTGATCGCGTCGAGGACGTCGAGCCGGGCGGCTCGACGGGCGGGCCGGATCGCCGCCACGACACCGGCGACGGTGGCGACGACGAGCACGGTCACGAGCGTCGAGACCGACGGCGCGAACGTGCCGAACCCTTCGGTGGCCGCGATCGCACGGATGAGCCCCCAACACACCGTGGTGCCGAGCGCCAAGCCGCCGATCGTGCCGAACACGGCGATGATCACGCTCTCCCAGCGGACGGTGCTGCGCACGGCGCTTCGAGACTGCCCGACCGCACGGAGGAGGCCGATCTCGCGGGTCCGTTCGTGGATGCTCAGCGACAGGGTGTTGGCCACCCCGACGAGCGCGATCACGACCGCCAGACCGAGGAGACCGTAGACGAGCCCGAGCATCTGATCGATCTGTTCGCCCTGTGTTTCGAGGTACTCGTCACTGTCCTGGAGCAGTGGGCTGCCGTACTGATCGACGACGCGTTGCACATCGGCGCGTACGTCGGCGAGCGATGCGCCGTCGTCGATGTCGACCATGACGACGAGGTCCTCCGGTGTCGTCGTGTGACGTTCCCACATCCGGGCGTCGACGATGTTGTCGCCCATCAGGTCGTCGTTGGCGTAGATCACCCCGACCGTGAGGACCTCGGTCGTCCCGTCGAGGAACTCGGCGGTGACCTCGTCGCCGAGCGCCAGTTCGTGTTCCTCCGCATAGTCGACGCCGACGGCGAACGCCGCGTCGTCGAGTGTGTCCAGATCTCCCTCGATCACGTCGAGGTCGGCCACACCGGCGAGCTGTGCGAAGTCGGTGGCCAGAGGTTCGTCGTTGCGGCCGTCGACCAGCATGGCGGCGAACGAGAGTCGGGCCACGGCGTCCACGCCGGGCACCCGAGCGATGTCGGCCGACATCTGCGGGCTGAGCCCGGCCCCCGAGAATCCTTCGGGACTGATCACCAGATCACCGCCGAACGACTCGTCGATCAACTCGCCGAGCGACGCCTTGATCGACGTTCCGAGCGAGGCGAACAGCGCGACGACCGCGGTGCCGATCATCAGCGCCGACGCAGTGCCGGCGGTGCGCTTCGGGTTGCGCATCGCGTTCCGACGGGCGAGCACACCGTTCTGGCCGCGGACGGCGGCGATCGGAGCGCCGATCACCGCGGCGGCGAACCGGCCCACGACCGGACCGAGCAGGATCAGGCCGACGAACACCGACAGACCGCCGAGCGCGGCGACCTGCATCGGCGAGCCGACCTCGGTCGCGAGCACCAGACCGGCGACACCGAACGCGGTGACCGTTGCACCGAGCACCGCGCGCACCGCGGACGATCCCGACTGGTCGATCGCCGCCTCACGCAAGGCCGCGATCGGCGCGACACGACTCGCTCGCAACGCCGGAGCGACGGCGGCGATCATCGTCACCACCACACCGACGAGGACCGCGGTCGCGGCGACACCCGCGGTCAAGCCGAGTCCGGCGGTCGGGACACCGGCGCCGAGCGCCGTCAACAGCGCATTGAGCCCGATCGCCAGACCGACACCCGCGCCGAGTCCGACCGCTGCCGAGATGGTCCCGATGGCGAACGCCTCGGCACCGACGCCGGTGAGCACCTGGCGACGCGACGCGCCAATGGCCCGCAGCAGCGCCGTCTCCCGCGTGCGCTGCGCCACGACGATCGCAAACGTGTTGTGGATGCTGAACGCGGCGACCAACAGCGCGACGCCGGCGAACGCGAGGAGGAACGTCTTGAAGAACCCGAGGAAGTCGGCTTCGAGCGCTGCCATCTCCTCGTCGATCAGCTCCTGTTGCGTCAGCGCCTCCAGATCGGCCGGCAGGGTCGCGGACACCGTCGATCGCAACTCGTCCGGTGACACACCCGGTTCGGCCTGCAGGTCGACCGCGTACAGGGCGGTTGTGTCGCCGAGCAGCACCTCCTGTGCCGCCTCGGTGTCGAACCAGGTGAAGGTGACGCCACCCAGTTGCTCGCCGCTGCCGAGCTCGGCGATCCCGACCACCTCGACCGGGAGGGGTTCGGGGACACGGACCGTCGTCCGATCGCCGACCGCGAGTTCGCCGGTGTCGGCGACACCGCTGTCGATGACCACCTCGACCAACTCGGCTCCAGCGGACCGGGCGCGAGGCGCGCGCCCGTCGACGAGGACGTACGGGTTGCGATCGGCGTCGAACCAGTTGGTGCCGATGGTGGGCGGACCGTTGCCGCCGATCGGCTCACCGTCCGAACCGACGACCTGCGCCGTACCCTCGACGACCGGAATCGCCGTCGCGACCCCGTCGATCTGAGCCAACTCGTCGACGAGCGACTCGTCGACGGTGGCAGCTATGTCGCGCTCTCCGCTCGCGATGACCTGCGTGGAGCGAACCTCGACGTCGGTACCGGCGTAGGCCTCAGTGAAGAGGTTGTCGATACCGCGGGTCATGGCGTTGCCGAGCAGCAATGTGGCGGTCAGGAAGGCGATGCCGATGACGACCGCGATGCCGGCGGCGAGCGACCGCCGCTTGTGTGCCCACATGTTGTGGAAGACGAGCGAGTTCATGTCAGTCTCCGATCCGCTTCATCCGGTCGAGCACGCGCTCGGCGGTGGGGTCGTCGATCGAGTCGACGATGCGACCATCAGCGAGGAAGATCACCGAGTCGGCGTACGCCGCGGCCGACGGGTCGTGGGTGACCATCACGATCGTCTGGCCAATGTCGCGGACGGCTGCGGCCATGAACTCGAGGATCTCACCACCGGAGCGACTGTCGAGATTGCCGGTCGGCTCGTCGGCAAACACGACGTCGGGACGCGACACGAGGGCCCGCGCGACAGCGACACGCTGCTGCTGACCACCCGACAGTTCGGACGGGCGGTGGCGGAGACGATCGCCGAGGCCGACGGTCGCGACCACGCCTTCGAACCAGTCCGGGTCCGGACGTCGTCCGGCCAGGCTCGACGGCAGGACGATGTTCTCCCGGGCCGTCAGCGTGGGGATCAGGTTGAACGACTGGAACACGAAACCGATCCGCTCGCGGCGGACCCTGGTGAGTTCACGATCGCTGAGCGACCCGAGATCGACGTCACCGAGGTACACGCTGCCCGACGTCAACGTGTCGAGACCGGCGAGGCAGTGCATCAGCGTCGACTTGCCGCTGCCGGACGGCCCCATGACGGCGGTGAAGCGACCTGCAGGCACGTCGAGGTCGACGTGGTCCAGTGCCGTGACGGCGGTGTCGCCACGCCCATAGCGCTTGACGGCGCCGCGGACGCGTGCGGCGGCCGGACGGGTCGGTGCCGGGGGTTCCAGGAGAGTGGCTGCGTGCTGGGTGTTCATACCGTCGACGGTACGGACACCCGCGCACCGGATGAATGACGTCACCCGGTGAACCGGAGGTGGGGTTTCCCCCACCCCAGCAGCCGGGTCGGGTGTCGGAGGGAACGGCGACGGAGTCGACGTTTTCGGGAGATCACCCGACCCGAGTTGGAGTCAGGCGGGCTTGGGTTCCTTGGGCAGGCCGAGGACGCGTTCGCCGACGATGTTGCGCTGGATCTGGCTCGTGCCGCCCCAGATCGTCTCCGAGCGGGAGAAGAAGAACGCCGACATCATCGGGCTCACCGGGTACCCGTCGCGTCGCTTGTCGCGTCCGGCCCCCGGCCACGAACCCGACTCGGGCCCGGCGTCGACCAGCATCGAGTCGGCACCCCAGATCTCGATCGCGAGTTCCATCGCCGCCTTGTGCATCTCCGACCAGAACATCTTGTTGGTGGCGCCGAGTGCGATCGTGCCCATGTCCTTCTTGCCGCTGATGGCGGTGGTCAGGTTGCGCAAGCCATTGATGCGGAGGATCTGAATCTTGGAGTAGTACTGCATCAAACGCTGACGGATGCCGGGATCGTCGATCTTGCCGTTCGCCCGAGCGGCCTCGAGCATGAGGCGGTACTCCTCCTCGAACCGGCGGTAGCCCGTGGTGGCCGACTGGCCACGCTCGAACGCGAGCGTCGAGTTGGCGACCTTCCAACCGTTGTTCACGCCGCCGACCACGTTGTCCTTCGGCGCCTTGGCGTCGGTGAAGAACACCTCGCAGAACTCGGCCGTTCCGTCGGGCTGGGTGATGCCGCGCACCTCGACGCCCTCCTGCTTCATCGGGACGAGGATGTAGGAGATGCCCGCGTGCTTGGGCGCGTCGGGGTCGGTGCGGGTGAGCAGGAAGCAGTAGTCGGCGTGGTGGCCCTGGGTCGTCCAGACCTTCTGACCGTTGATGACCCATTGGTCGCCGTCGAGCACGGCCGTCGTCTTGAGCGAGGCGAGGTCGGAGCCCGAGTTGGGCTCGGAGAAGCCCTGACACCAGCTGGTCTGGCCCTTGAGGATGCCGGGCAGGAATTCCTGCTTCTGTTCCTCGGTCCCCCACTGCAGGAGGGTCGGCCCGACCAGGGTGTCGCCGAAGAAGTCGCCCCGCATCGGCGCCTTGGCGCGTGCGAACTCCTCGGCGAGCACGACACCCTGCATCGTCGTGAGGCCCTTCCCGCCGTACTCGCTCGGCCAGGTGGCGCAGATCCAGCCGCCCTCGAACAGCTTCTGCGGCCATTCGACGTTGAATTGTCTGCGCTCCTCGTCGGTCATCTCGAAGCCGTCGTCGAACCAACCGTCGGGCAGATGCTCCTCCAGCCAGGAACGAATCTCGGTACGGAACTCCTCGGCGTCGGCGGGGTAGGTCAGATCCATGGCACCATTCTGCCACCGCACTTGACCCACGGGTCAAGTCGGCCGTTCACACGACGTTCACACCGGCCGAATCTCGCCGTGACGTGCGCGGAGTTGCATGCCCCACATGGCACGGCCCGCTCCTGTGAGTTCACCCGAACGTCGGCAGACGGATCCTCACCCCCTCGAGCATCTGACTCCGCAGGAGCGGGCCGTGTACCAGGTCTTGGAGCACCACGCGGGACGCGTGCTGAGCCGCGCCGAGCTCGCCCGCCGGGCCGGGATCGGCGATCTGAGCGCCCGCCGCTGTGACTCCCTGATCGTCGGCATCCGCCGCTCGATCGGCGCCGACCGTGTGCGCACCGTCCGCCGACGCGGCTGGATGCTCGTCGTCTGAACTCACGCGAGACGTTCACACGACCAAGCGGGAACCTCCACCGCCGCAGCTGCCCCTCGGCTGCGGCGGTGTCGCGCCCGGTCGGATGAGGTCAGACCCCAACCGACCCGGTGGACGGTCGCGCCCCCGCATGCCTGTCGGATGGGGTCTGACCTCATCCGACATCAACCGACCTGACCGAACCGGACGAACTGGTCACAGAGACGAAACATTGCTCGGACAGTGCAGAAATCACGCGGTTCTAACTTGCCGACCGATCCGGCTGGCAACGAGGCCCTCGCCGGATTGCCCCTATCCCCACCCCACCAAACCCGAGGAGGACCTCGTGCGCAACAAACGTGCGCTTCGAATCATCTCCGGCCTGGGTGGCGTCGCTGCAGTACTCGCGATCGCTCCCTCGTCGGTCTTTGCCCAGGACGGCCCGGACACCCAGGCCTACCTGGACAACATCTGGGTGTTCATCGCCGGCATCCTGGTGTTCTTCATGCAGGCGGGCTTCGCACTCGTCGAAGCCGGCCTGACCCGCGCCAAGAACGTCGTGAACATCTTCGCCAAGAACATGGCCGATGCGATCGTCGGCATCACCGCCTGGTTCGCCGTCGGCTGGGCGTTCGCGTTCGGCCCCGACGGAGGTGACCTCATCGGCTCCGGCCAGTTCTTCCTGGCCGACGCCGATCTGCTCATCCCCGCCGAGGGCGGCCTGAGCATCGCCACCCAGTTCTTCTTCCAGGCCGTGTTCGCCGCCACGGCGGTCACGATCGCCTCCGGCGCCATGGCGGAACGGACGAAGTTCAGCTCGTACCTCATCTTCTCGACCGTGATGTGCGCCATCATCTACCCCGTCGTCGTCCACTGGACGTGGGGTGGCGGCCTGATCGCCGGCATCGAGATCGGTGACGCCGTCTACTCCGACTTCGCCGGCTCCGGCATCGTCCATATGACCGGTGGCATCGCCGCCTTCATGGGTGCGCTGTTCCTCGGACCCCGCATCGGCAAGTACGACGCCGACGGCAAGGCCCGAGCGATTCCGGGTCACAACATCCCGTTCGCCATCGTGGGTGTGTTCATTCTGTGGCTCGGCTGGTTCGGCTTCAACCCCGGCTCCGAGCTCGCGGCCGACGAGTTCGTCATGACGGTCGGTGTCAACACGATGCTCGCTGCGGTCGCCGGTGGCCTGTTCTGCACGATCACGATCTGGCTGGTCGCCGGCAAGCCCGACCTCGCCATGATCGGCAACGGTGTGCTCGCCGGCCTCGTCGCCATCACCGCTCCGTGCGGTGCGGTCGATCCCCTTCCCGCCTTCATCATCGGTGGCATCGGCGGTGTCCTCGTCGTGTTCTCGGTCTTCTTCTTCGACAAGATCAAGATCGACGATCCGGTCGGCGCCATCTCGGTGCACGGCGTGTGTGGTGCGTGGGGTCTGCTGTCGATCGGCCTCTTCGCCAAGTACGACGACGCCTTCCTCGGTCGTGGAGTTGGCAACGCTGACAACCCGCAGGAAGCCGGCCTGTTCTACGGCGGCGGGCTCGACCAGCTCGCCATGCAGGCCGTCATGCTCCTCATCATCCTCGCCTGGGTCGCGGTCACCACCGGCGCCCTCTTCTTCGCCATCAAGTCGACGATCGGCCTGCGAGTCAGCGCCGAGGAGGAGATCGAGGGCCTCGACGTCCTCGAGCACGGCCTGCAGGGCTACTCCGGCGACACGGTCAACGCCTGATCGACGGCCCACCGAGAACGAATCGAAAGAGAGCAACACGATGAAACTCATCACCGCAGTGATCAAGCCGTTCAAACTCGACGACGTGAAAGACGCCCTCAAGGCGGCCGGCATCGCCGGCATGACCGTCACCGAGGTCCGCGGCTTCGGCCGTCAGGGCGGCCACACCGAGACCTACCGAGGCGCCGAGTACAAGATCGACTTCGTGCCGAAGATGGCGGTCGAGGTCGTCGTCGACGACGCCGACGCCGACGCCGCGGTCGACACGATCATCCAGGCGGCCGCCACCGGCAAGATCGGTGACGGCAAGGTCTGGGTGACCGACGTCAGCCGTCTCGTACGCATCCGCACCGGCGAGGAAGGTGGCGACGCGGTCTAGCCGCACACGTCACCAGCGCCTCACGGCGTCACCTCGCTGTTGCGGGGTAGGGGCACTCCCGGGTCACAGCGATGTGGCCCGGGATGTCCCGTTTTCGGTACCGCCGCCGAGCGCCCTTGCCCATTCTGTGGAAGCGATCATGCCCACCGCCGTCGTCCGCGCTTCCCGAAAGCACCACCCGGAATTCTGTGGAAGCGACCATGCCCTCAGGAGGGCGTTGTGGCTTCCACAAAGTCCGGTGGTGGACCGGAGTTCCCGGTCAGCGGGTGCGCTGCGAGCCGGCGTTGCGGTTGCGGTTGCGGTTGCGGTTCGACGACTTCGGGCCGGGCCCCTTGCCGCTGTGCGGCCGCTGGCCACCGGAACGCTCACCGTCGGCACCGCCCGCTCGATCGGTGCGGTTCGCTCCCTGGCCCTGGCGACTGCCTCGACCGTTGCCGTTGCTGTTCCGGTTGCGGTTGCGGTTCGAGGTACCGTTCTTGCGACCGTTGTTCGAGCGGGGGTGCGGCTTGGGCTTGTCGACCCCGGCGAGGGTCGGCACCGACGCCGACACGGCCTCGGTCGAGTCGCCGGATCGTCGGTCGTCGACCTGTTCGTCGAGACCGACCTTGCGCTGGATCTTGCGATAGTCCGACCGCTGGTCGGGCTGCACGATCGACACGACGAGACCGCCGGCGCCCGCACGCGCCGTACGGCCCGAACGGTGGATGTACGTCTTGTGGTCCTCGGGCGGGTCGTAGTGGACGACCGACGCCACACCGTCGACGTGGATACCGCGGGCGGCGACGTCGGTCGCGACCAGCGCGTGCACCTTGCCGTCGCTGAACGCGTCGAGGGCACGGTTCCGTGCGTTCTGGTTCAGCCCACCGTGGATCGGGCTCGCGGCGAAGCCGAGCTTGGTGAGCTGGCGGGCCAGGCGGTCGGCGCCGTGACGGGTCCGCGTGAAGACGATCGACGGCCACGCCTCGTTCACGGTCTCGGCGACGATCGAGTTGCGATCGAGCCGCTCCACCATGACGAAGCGGTGCTCGGCCGACGTGACGTCCGGCGTTTCGTCGCCGACCTCGTGCAGGACGGGATCACGCTGGTAGTCGCGGGTCAGCTTGGCGACGTCACCGTCGAGCGTGGCGGAGAACAGCATCGTGCGGCGATCGGCAGAGGTCTGGTCGAGCAGGCGGCGGACGACGGGGAGGAACCCCATGTCGGCCATCCGGTCGGCCTCGTCGAGCACGACATTGTCGACGTCACCGAGCTGGACGTCGCGACGCTGGATCAGGTCTTCGAGGCGGCCCGGGCAGGCGACGAGGATGTCGACGCCGCGGCGCAGCGCCGACACCTGCTTGCCGTAGCCGACACCGCCGTACACGGCGTCGACGCGCAGCCGGCCCGAGAACGAGCGCAGTTCGGCGGTGATCTGGTCGGCGAGTTCGCGGGTGGGCGCCAGCACGAGGGCACGGGGTCGCCCGGGCTCCGCCCGCTCGGTCGTGGCCACGAGCGGCACGCCGAACGCGATCGTCTTGCCGGAGCCGGTCGGGGCACGACCACACACGTCACGGCCGGCCAGTGCGTCGGCGACCGTGGCCGCCTGGATCTGGAACGGATGAGTGATACCGCGCTGTTCGAGCGCGCTGCAGATGAAGTCGGGTACGCCGAGATCGGCGAAGGAGGGGGTGGTCATGATGTCGCTTTCCGCGCCGGCAACGTCGCCGGCGTCGATGTGGTCTGGAGGGTGATGGTCCACCTCGACGAGCAACCACATCGTCTGCGAACCCGACGAACGGACAGTGCCGTTCGAAGCAGCGCCACGTTAGCGGCGGACGAGCCGGTTCCCTCGTTCCATTCCCTCGTCCCATTCCCTCGTTCCGTTCCCTCGTTGAAGTCCACCAGGACGAATGACCCGGTCACCGCGGACCGACGGGTGTTCGCATCGTCTCGGCGATCGGGGCATGATGAGTGGGACAACGAGGTCACGACAACGAGGTCACACCGAGGAGACGACATGAAGCTCATCACCGCCGTCATCAAGCCGTTCAAGCTCGACGACGTCAAGGACGCGCTGAAGCAGGTCGGCATCGCCGGCATCACCGTCACCGAGGTCCGTGGCTTCGGCCGCCAGGGTGGCCACACCGAGACCTACCGCGGCGCCGAGTACAAGATCGACTTCGTGCCCAAGGTCCGCGTCGAGGTCGTGGTCGACGATGCCGACGCCGACCAGGTCGTCGAGACGATCATCTCGTCGGCGGCGACGGGCAAGATCGGCGACGGCAAGGTGTGGGTCACCGACGTGGGCCGCATCGTCCGCATCCGCACCGGCGAAGAAGGCGCCGACGCCGTCTGATGCGTTGGGGAGTGCGGCGCACGAATTTCTTTGCATCCGCACGCACCGGGTCGTTCGTAGTGGGGGGCATAGCTCTCTACCCCCCACACGGAGGATCCCATGCGCACACGTTCACTCACCTCGGTCGCCGCCGTCGGCGTCCTTGCCTTCACCCTCGCCGCCTGCGGCGATGACGGCAACGACGACGCAGCGGACACGACCGCCACCACCGAGGCCTCGGCACCTGCCGACGAGCCGGGCACGATCGTCGATGTCGCGGTCGCGGCTGGTGACTTCACCACACTGGTCGCCGCCGTCGAAGCCGCCGGCCTCGTCGAGACCCTGTC
>NZZV01000210.1 GCA_002698945.1 Acidimicrobiaceae bacterium | reverse complement strand
ACCAAGCCCCGCCACACCGAGGAGGTGAACCACGACGAACCCGCCGAGCTCGAAGCCGCCGCTGGCTGAACGAACCCGATCCCAACTGCCGGTCACCGGTCACGCGAATCGGCGTCGACCGGGCAGACGCGCACGCCCCCACACCGACCACCGAAACTTCTTGAAGGAGGTGCTTGACACCCGAACCTGAAACGCGTTCAATGACCGCCGAGCTGAACAACACAAATCAGCTCACGACTGACGAGATGACCGTCGACACCGACGCCTCGCACACCACCCCACGGCACCTGACCAGCGTCGGTGGTGGCGCCGGCTTCGGGGGCTCGTTGGAAGCGACAAGTTCTTCCCAACTCCCGAACCCGAGGTCTGCGGCTACCACACGTTGCGCGTCGCTGAGCGTGAACCGAGCATCGAGAATCGCGCGGTCGCTCAGTTCGGCGAAGCGGGTCACTCGTGGGCGAATTCGCTCAGGGAGCGTCACCAATCCGGCCCGGTGATCTCGGACAAGCTGTTTGGCACGTTTACGGAGGTTCTCAAGTTCGTCCATGGCTGTCACATGAACGAGTGGGCCTTGCCCTTCCCGGAACCCCCGGGCGCACCTCGACACATGCGCAACGGTTAGGTTAGCCGACCGACGCGTACGCTCCGAAGTCGCACAGCCGACCGCGACCCTCCGGGAGCGCCCGGCGACGCGTGCCGCACGCCTCGCACACTTCAGCCAGATCGAGGCGCACGATCACCGGACCTCGACCGGCCCACTTCGAAGCCCAGGTGCAGCGCCCGATAATCACGGCTCCACGTCAGCCACTCCGCCGCCCAGAACCGGCAATCTCGCGAACTCGCCCGCGCCCATATTGGTGGGAGGCGGTCTCGTTCGTCGCCACTGCGCGTGCGCGGTGGGGAGCCTTCAGTCGTCCAGGTCGGGGTCGAGAAGGCGACTGGCCGCTTGGGTGGTCGTGATCGGTCGGTCGCCGAGGTGACGGACGTAGCCAGCTGTGGTCGCTTGGTTGGCATGGCCGACGTGGCGGGCGACGTCGGCGAGGTCGAGGCCTTCTTCTGAATAGAGAGCGGTGATCGCCGTCGAGCGCCCGCCGTGGGTTCCGAGGCCCTTCGGGTCGATCCCGGCCCGCTCGGCTGCCGCGGCGACGGCCTTGGCCACCGTCTGGCGCAGGAGCAGCCCACCTGTAGCGGTGGTGAACACCAACTCGACCTCGTCGCCTCCGTACGTGTTGTGCTCCCACATCCCACCGACCCGGAGGCGGTCCTCGAGCTGTGCGGTGCGACGGCGGCGCAGCAGCTCGACCACGACCGGAGTCAAGTGGTGCTGCCCCACCGCACCGTCGGTCTTGGGCGGGCCGAGCACCATGCCGACGCCATCGGCGTAGGCGCACGCCCGGCGCACGTCGGCGATGCCGGCATCGAGGTCGATGTCGCCCCAAGCCAGCCCGAGCACTTCGGAGACACGCCAGCCCTGCACGAAGAGCAGCGCAACCGCCGCGCCGAGTCGTTCCGGCGCTGCCGCAGCGACGAGCGCTCTGCCCTGCTCGGCGGTGAGCGCTCGACGCTGAGGTCGGGGCACACGCGGCGGCCGCACCTTCGTCACCGGATTGGACGCGATCAGTTCGAGGTTCACCGCCTCCTCCATGATCGAGCGGAACGTCGAGCGCGTGTCGGCGACGGTCTGCGGCGCCAGCGCGGCGAGCAGCTCGGTCTGCATCGTCGCGACCTGTTCGGCGCGCAGCGCTCCGAGCTCGACGTCGCCCAGCCGCGCCGTGATCCTGTCGACACGGTCTTCGTACTTGCCGAGCGAGGAGGCCCGCACCCTGTTGGCAGCGACGTTGCGTAGCCACCAATGAGCGAACGCGCTCACCGTCGTCGAGCGGCTCAACGTTGCACCGGCCGGGGTGGTCGTCGCGGTCGACAGCGCCTCAGCGAGCGCCTCGTCGCGACGCCGCAGCGCTTCCTCCCTCGTGCGGCCCCGAACTCGGCGCGGTCGTGCGACGCCTGGGACCCGGTAGGTCGCGCGCCAAGTTCCGTCGCTTTCGCGGTACAGCGACCCCTCGCCGTTCGATGCCTTGCCGCTCACGGTGAACGATCCGTCTTCGGCGCCGCGGCGTTTGCCCTTGCCAGGCCGTCCCATGAGGAACATCAATCTTACTCCCGGCCGGGAGTAACCGGAAGGCCTCCGGGAGTAACCGCGGGAGTAAGGCTCCCCGAAAGGATCCAGCACCGGATGACACCGGATGGACGTTTCACCTGGTCAGAGCGCTACGGGCTGACATGGTTCAACACGGGATGACACGCGTTGGACCTGTTGGCGGAACGGGAGGGATTCGAACCCTCGGAGCCTCGCGGCTCGTCCGCTTTCAAGGCGGGTGCAATCGTCCACTCTGCCACCGTTCCGTCGTCGAATCTATCGAAGGTCGCTGCTCTGGCCGTCCCCACCACGGAGATTCGGGTTCTCCCCATGGACGAACCGTGCGTGGGGCGCGACGATCGAGATACAGGTCGATACAGATCGAACCCCCGCTCGAAAGGAGCCGACAATGCCACGCCGAGACACCCCCCTCTACCGAGACACCGACGACCAGAAGGTCGCCGGTGTGTGCTCGGGCCTCGCGCGCTACTTCGATGTCGACACGACCCTCGTCCGGGTCGTCTTCGTCGCCCTGCTCATCTTCGGTGGCTGGTCGCTCGTCGCGTACCTGCTGCTGTGGTGGCTGGTCGACCCGGCCCCGGCCGGTACCTGGGCAGCACCAGCGGCGTCCGACGTGATCGCCGCCGACGCCGCCGACAAGGCCGGACCACCGGCTGCGTGAGGGATTCGACCCCGAGATTTCGTTCGGCGGCACCTTCCCGTAGACTCCCACCGTCCTGGAGAGGTGCCAGAGCGGCCGAATGGGAGTCCCTGCTAAGGACTTGACCTCTTTTCGGGGTCCGTGGGTTCAAATCCCACCCTCTCCGCGGGAGCGATGAGCCGGGCGACGAGCCCGGCTCATCGCCGTTTTCGGTCCCGCACCACCCCGCACTACCCCGCACCACCCCGTCCATGTCGCGCTCAGTCCTGCATCGGGGACTGAGCGCGACATGGACGATGGCGGATGGGTCACGTCCAGGGTTGGTCGAAGGTGTCGATGGCGGCCATCTGGCCGGGGCCCTTGCGGCTGATCGGGCCGTGGCCGCGACCGACCGGGTAGCCGATCGGCACGAGCGCGGCCGTCGCCCACGACTCGGGGATGTCGAGCAGCTGCTTGACCTCGTCCTCCCGCAGACAGTGCAGGGTCGTCAACGTGCACCCCAAACCCTCGGCGACGCAGGCGAGCATGGCATTCTGCACCGCCGGATACACCGAGCCACCGCCGACGATGCTGACCCGGTCGAGCTCGGCGTCGGTGATCGCCATCGCCTTCGGATTGGCGCAGAACAGCAGGATCGCCGGCGCCTCGTGCAGATGGTCCGCCAGGTAGTCGCCGGCGGCCGCTACCCGCTTCCAGGGCGCGACGACCTCCTCGGGTTGGCCCTCGAACCGAGCGATGAAGCCGGCCGCGTACCGCTGCCACTCCGGCCGGTAGATCGCCTGCAGCCCGGCCTTCTTCGCCGGGTCGGTCACCACGATCACCTTCCACGGCTGTTGGTTGCCGCCGGTCGGCGCCCAACACGCGGCCTGGACGACGCGTTCGAGCACCTCGCTCGGGATCGGATCGGGCTTCAGCTTGCGCACGGCCCGCAGGGTGCTCATCGCTTCGTACAGGTCGNTCGNCGNTGNGGTCATGGGTCGAGCGTACGTACCGTGCCGCGGGCTGGCAGACTCCAGGGATGGCTGACTTCGAGATGACCGTCGATCAACGCGAGGCGTTCCTCGCCGATCTGCACGTCGGAGTGCTGGCGATCGAACGTGATGGCAAGGGGCCACTGGCGCTGCCGATCTGGTACGTCTACGTCGACGGCGAGGTCCTCATCTCGATGGCGGCCGACTCAGCGAAGGCGAAGCTCCTGCAGCGAGCCGGCCGGGCGACGATGACCGTCCAGGACGAGCGCCCGCCGTACAAGTACGTGTCGGTCGAGGGTCCGGTGGCGGTCGACCCGTACGACGAGGTCGCCGCCTACGACATCGAGGCCGTCGCCCAGCGCTACCTCGGCGACGAGTTCGGCCGCCAGTACGCCGCGGACAATCCGCCGGGTGACAGCACCGTCGTCGCCCGCCTGCGCCCCGAACGCTGGCTCACGGTCGACTACGGCAAGAGCTGAGGCTCAACGCGGGCAGGTCGGATGGGGTCAGACCCCAACCGACACGAAACGTGTGATCCACGGCCGACGGGTGGTCGGTTGGGGTCTGACCCCATCCGACGGACATCAGCCGACCGTCAGCCGATCTGGCGGTCGCGGTCGGCCCAGTACGGGGCCCGGAGGTCCTTCTTCAGGATCTTGCCGGAGGGGTTGCGCGGGAGCTCGTCGGCGAAGTCGACACTCTTGGGCACCTTGAAGCCGGCGATCCGCTCGCGGGCCCAGGCGATGACCTCCTGTGGCGTGACGTCGGTGTCGGGTGCCTTGACGACGATCGCCTTGACCGCCTCGCCCCACTTCTCGTCGGGCACACCGATCACGGCGACGTCGGCGACACCGGGGCACCCCATGATCGCGTTCTCGACCTCGGCCGGATACACGTTCTCCCCGCCGGACACGATCATGTCCTTCACCCGGTCGTGGAGGAACAGGTAGCCGTCCTTCGCATAGCCGGCGTCGCCGGAGCCGAACCAGCCATCGTCGTCGAGGGCCTTGGCGGTCTCGTCGGGCTTGTTCCAATAGCCGACCATGATCTGGGTGCCCCGCAACCACACCTCGCCGATCTCGCCCTCGGCGACCTCGTTGCCGTCGTCGCCGATGATCTTCATCTCGATCCACGGATACGGCTTGCCCGCAGCGCGGAGCAGCTCCGGCCGATTCTCTGGGTCGTGGTCTTGGGGCGGCAGTTCGATCACGGCACCCGTCGTCTCCGTGAGGCCGTACACCTGGACGAAGTCGGTACCGGCGAACTGTTGCATCGCGCCGCGCAACACGCCCTCGGTGATCGGCGATGCCCCGTAAACGATCAGCTCCATCGACGAGAGATCGTGGTCGTTGGCGTTCGGCACCATCTGGAGGAACGCCAGCACCGCCGGCACGTAGATCGCCGTCGTGATCTTGTACTCCTCGATCTCACGCAGGATCGCCGACGGGTCGACGTCGCGGTCGAGGATCACCTTCGCGCCGATCGCCATGCTGACGATGCCCCATCCGGACCCGGCGATGTGGAACGTCGGCATCACGACGTGCGACACCGAGTCGGGCCGGAGTTGCCACTTCGCTGGCACTTCTTCGATCAGGGAGAACAGGTTGGTGTTCGAGAGCATGACCCCCTTCGGGAGGCCGGTGGTCCCCGAGGTGTAGAGCTGCAGGGCGATGTCGTCGGGCGATGCCTCGACGCCCGGGTCGGAGGTCGGTTGGTCGGCCACGAACTCCTCGAGCGACGGGCGCCCGTCGCCGCCCTCGCCGACCATGATCGTCGCGGTGACGGTCTCGAGGCCCGGCTCGATCAGGCCGAGCTCACCGGCGAAGTCGTTGCCGACGAACAGCAGCTTGGCGCCGGCATCGTTCACGATGTGTTGCTTCTCCGGCGGGGCCAGGCGCCAGTTGACGTCGACGAGCGTGGCGCCGATCTTCGAGGCAGCGAACACCGTCACGAAGTAGTCGACGCCGTTCTTCTCGATCCGGGCGACGCGGTCGCCGCGCCCGATGCCGGCTGCCGACATCGCGTTGGCCAGCTTGCTGCTGGCCTCGTCGATCGACCGCCACGTGTGCTCGGTGCCGCCTTCCACGATCGCGACCACGTCGGGTCGCTCCTCACGATGCTGCCGAACGACTAGACGAACGTCGGCCCAGCACGCAGCGCGGTCCGGCGCCCCATCCGGTCCGCGTCAGAAGATCGTGTAGCCGCCGTCGGCGACGATCTGGTCGCCGGTGTGCCAGCTCTGGGTGCGGTCGCACAGGTAGGCCGCGAGCTCGCGGTAGTCGTCGCCGGTCGCCCACCGTCGAACCGGGGTCCGCGACGTCGTGACATCACGGAAGCGCTCGTTCTGGTAGCCGTCCTCGGCCATCTCGGTTCGTGTCCAGCCGGGCAGGACGGCGTTGACGCGGATGCCGTGCCGGGCCAAACCGACGGCGGTCGCACGGACGAGCCCGAGCAGGGCCGTCTTCGACGCCCCGTAGTGAGCGGTCATCGGGGCGCCGTGGATCGCCGAGGTCGAGGAGATCGCGACCATCGCGCCCCCGTCGCCCTGCTCGATCATCTGCCGAGCGCAATCGCGCATCGTGAGGAACGCGCCGTCGAGGTTGACCGACATCACGCGACGCCACTCGTCGAGGGTCAGATCGGTGAACGCTGCGCCGCCCGACGTGCCGGCGTTGGCGACGCAGATGTCGGTCCGGCCCAGCCGGTCGACCGTCTCGGCCGTGGCGGCGGCGACCGAGGACTCGTCCGCCACATCGCACGACACAGCGATCGCCTCGGCACCGAGTTCTCGGAGTCGTTCGCATGCGTCAGCGGACTTGTCGGGGTTGCGTGCCCAGATCGCCACCGACGCCCCGGCGGTGGCGACGCCCTCGGCGAACCCGAGTCCGATCCCCCCGTTGCCTCCCGTGATGACGGCCACCTGCCCTGACAGATCGATCATGCGACCGAACCTACGCGCCCCGCCACTCGGGTCGGGTGTCGTAGGGAACGGCGACGGAGTCGACGTTTCCGGAGATCACCCGACCCGATGACGGTGGTGCGCGTCATCGACGGGTCGGGTGATCTCCCGAAACACCTCGGCTGCGCCTCGGTGTTCCGTACGACACCCGACCCGTCGGGGTGGTGCCCGGCTGAGTACGGTCCCCCGCCATGGGGACTGACGATCGGCCGACCACCTGCATCATCGGGGCGGGATGCTCCGGGTTCACGATGGCGAAGCGCCTGCAGGATCACGGGTTGCCGTACGACTGTTTCGAGATGTCCGACGACGTCGGCGGCAACTGGTACTACGGGAACCCGAACGGGATGTCGTCGTGCTACCAGAGCCTCCACATCGACACGTCGAAGTGGCGGCTCGCGTTCGAAGACCATCCGGTGCCTCGCGATTGGCCCGACTTCCCGCACCACTCCCAGATCCTCGATTACTTCCGTTCCTACGTCGACGAGTTCGGGCTGCGCGACACGATCACGTTCAACACCGCCGTCACGAACTGCGAGCGACTCGACGACGGCCGGTGGCGCGTCTCGTTGTCGACCGGGGAGCGGCGTGAGTACGACCATCTCGTCGTCGCCAACGGTCACCACTGGGACGCCCGCATCCCCGAGTATCCCGGCACCTTCGACGGGTACCAAGTGCACTCGCACCACTATCGCGACCCGTTCGAGCCGTACGACTTCCGCGGCAAGCGCATCCTCGTCGTCGGCGCCGGCAACTCGGCGATGGACATCTCCTCCGAGCTGTCACAACGACCGATCGCCGACCGGTTGGTGGTGTCGATGCGACACGGCGTGTGGGTGCTCCCGAAGTACTTCGACGGCAAGCCCGCCGACAAGAACGTCCTCCCGTCGTGGATGCCGGCCAAGGTCGGTCGCAAGCTCGCCCGGGCGAAGATCAAGAAGTCGATCGGCAAGATGGAGAACTACGGCCTGCCGAAGCCCGACCACGAGCCGCTCGACGCCCATCCGTCGGTCTCCGGTGAGTTCCTGACCCGGGTCGGGTGCGGCGACATCGTGGCCAAGGGAGCGATGGAACGACTCGACGGCGACGGTGCCGTGTTCGCCGACGGCAGCCGTGAGCGGTTCGACGCGATCGTCTGGGCGACCGGCTACAACGTCACGTTCCCGTTCCTGCAACAGCCCGAGCTGCGGCCCGAGGACAACCGGTTCCCGCTCTACAAGCGGATGGTGAAGCCGGGCTGGGAGAACCTGTTCTTCCTCGGGCTCGCCCAGCCGCTGCCGACGCTCGTCAACTTCGCCGAACAGCAGAGCAAGCTCGTCGTCGAAGCGATCGAGGGCACCTACGCCTTCCCCGCCGCGGACGAGATGCACCAGGTGATCGACGATGACGAGCGCGAGCACCTCGGCCACTTCTACGACAGCCCCCGCCACCGCATGCAGGTCGACTTCGCGACCTACGTGAAGGACCTCATGAAGGAGATCGAAGCCGGCCGCGCCCGAGCCGCCGCCACCCACCCGACCAACGCGTGAACTCGTTGCGCACCCGGTGCGCAACGAGTTCACGCATTGACTCAGGGCGGTGAGGGAGGTCAGGTGATGTTGGGGGTGTCGGTGGCGACGAACTCGGCGCGGAGTTCGCGCTTGAGGACCTTGCCGGTGGCGTTGCGGGGGAGCGCCTCGACGATGGCGATGTCGGCCGGCACCTTGAACTTGGCGAGCCGCTCGGCGCAGTGTTCCTGCACCTGTTGGCGGTCGACCTCGGCGCCCGGCTGGAGTGCCAGCACGGCGAGGCCGACCTCGCCCCATCGTTCGTTCGGTACGCCGATCACCGCGACCTCGGCGACGCCGGGGATCTGGCAGAGCACGTTCTCGACCTCGGCCGG
>NZZV01000209.1 GCA_002698945.1 Acidimicrobiaceae bacterium | reverse complement strand
CGCGTGTCGATCAACCGCTCCGACGCCGCAGCCATCGACGCCGAATCACCGAACCACGCCGACACATCCACCAACACATCCGTCTCCGCGAACGTCCACACACACACCTTCCCCGTCGCATCCACCGGCACCACCACCGCATTCGGCGACACACCACCCACCACGAAGTTCACCGACGACGTCTCCGGACGCGACGACCCACACGGCCACACCGTCAGATGACCCGCCGCCGACGGCAACACCGACGTCACATTCAACGCCACACCCGACACACCAGACTCCGGCACACCACCCACACCCAACACCGGCACCTCCAACACCTGCCGCGCTCCGAGGCGGCGAGGTGGGGTGTAGCCGTCGAGGAGCAGCTGGAAGATGCGCTCACGGAGGAACCAGGAGAACTCGGCCTCGCCGGTCGTGGTGAGGTGCACCCCGTCGCTCTGGAACCACCGGTGCGCGCCGGCGTGACTGCTCGCCGCGTTCCAGTCCGCGACCACGAGGTTGGGCCAGTCGGACCTGGCTGCGTTGAGCGCGTCGTTGACCGACTTGTAGTCGTACCCGACCCGCCGGGTCGACAGGTTCGGCCACACGACGAGGCCGACGTCGCGGGCGTCGAGTGCGGTCATCATCGCGTCGATCCGGTCGGGCATCGCCGACGGGCTGTCGTTGTAGCCGAGCTCGACGACCACGAGATCGGTGCCCATCGGCACGTTCTCGGCGATCGCGACGCCCTGGGCGGTCGTCCGGCCGGAGACCGAGGAGTACATCGCCGCGTCGAAGACCCCGTCGGTGAGGACCCGGAACTCCGACGACGAACCATTCGCCATCCCCGTCCCGATCGAGTCCCCGATGAACGCGAAGTCGGCCGCATTGGTCATCGCCCGAGTGATCGGAACCAGCTCGAACCCCGGCGACGGGAGGTTATAGTCGCCCCGGAAACCCCATGCGCTGCGATAGTTGCCGTTGCCGAGCGTCACACGGTTGTCCCAGATGCCGTCGTACGGCTCACCCGGATCGTTCACGGTCCGCACGGCGTCGGCCGAGGCCAGGCCGTAGCGCGACATGATCGAGTCGGCGTCGATGATCCGGGTCCACCGGTGCAGCGGGTTCGGGGCGACGTCGTCGAAGGGATCGTCGACCGCCGGGAACGCACCACCGGCGGTCCGCGGCCCATTCGACGCCGAGAACTCCGTGGAGACGATGTTGTTCGTCCCGCTCCACACCCGCACCCTCCCAGCGGTGTGGTCGATCGCTGCGTTGGTGAGCACGTGCTCGACCGACGACAGCGCCGTCGAGGCCGCGCTGCCGCGCGTCGCCCCACCGAAGTACACCTGACACGCCGACGTGTCACAGGTTGACGCATACGAGTACCGGTTCTGCGACAGTCCGTACGACCGAGCAGCGACGGCCTGGGCCCGCAGCGAGTTGGCCGGCCAGCTCGCCGAGACCTC
The DNA here is from genome assembly GCA_002698945.1 of Acidimicrobiaceae bacterium. GTDB lineage: Bacteria > Actinomycetota > Acidimicrobiia > Acidimicrobiales > Ilumatobacteraceae > Ilumatobacter. Next base: position 41,292 of record NZZV01000209.1, on the reverse strand, counting down.
CTTCGGCACGACGCCGCGAAGGTACAACTCGGTGTCGAGCTCGTTGACGATCCGGTTGCCCTCGCCGGTGTGGTGGAACTCGAGTTCGCCGCGATAGTGGGTGATCGACCCGTCAGGCTCGCACGCCCCCAGCACGTCGCCCGGCGACAGGGTCGCGTCGGGCACGGAGGTGGAGAACGTGATCGGACCGGTGATGTTCGTGGCGATCGGCGAACCGAAGTCGATCCCACCCATCGACTGGAGCCGCGCCTCGGCGGCGTTCCAGTCGTTCGAGTTCCAGATGCCGTCGTCAGGTGACAAACCCTCGTCCCTCTGGAAGGCAACCACGGCGGCGCGAGTACGCGGACCGAACTGACCATCCACGCCCATCGGGTCGAAGCCGAAGTGGTAGAGCAGGGTCTGCAGATCGCGGACCGCCTGTCCGGTCGAGCCCTGCTGCAACACCGTCTTGGGGACGACCATCGAGGCGTCGCCTGGGCAGGAGCGGCCCGAGGTCACGCCGTAGATGTCGAACCGGTTCGACTGATTCGGCCTCTCGACCGCGTACAGCGATCGGTACTTCGCCGCCGAGGTCACACCGCCGCCCGACCAGCGGGCCTTGGCCGAGGTGCTGATCACGCCGAAGGTGTTCTGGCCGTCCCAGCCGGTCAGTCGGACACGGATGTCGCCGGTGCGGGTGTCCATCGTCGTTCCGCCGTAGTAGTGGTCGAGGATCTGCTGCCACGACTGTCCGTCCTGGGCTCGTCCGTAGGCGCCCCACTGGGACATGCCTCGGCCGTGACCGAATCCGACGCCGCGGGCGAGGAAGGCGATGACGGTGTCGTCGCCGGCCGGTTCGGCCTGCACGGTCGTGGTCGGAACGGCGACCGCCGCACCGGCGACGAGGCCGCCGAGCACGCACGCGCGAACGACGCGGGAAATCGACCGGCGGATCACACCGGCCAACGGTAGCGATTCGTCACGCGTTCGTAACGTCACCCCTGACATATCGGCAGCCAGCCCCACGGTCTGGAGCACGATGATGTCACGAATGGTGTCTGTCACGAATGGTGTCGGATCCCTTTCGTGCCACACTGCGTCTCCCCGGAGTCAGCAGGGCACGAAAGGGATCCGACACCATTCGTGACCGGGCGCTGGGCTATTTGGGGATGGCGGCGACGGCGAGGGCGTCGACGCGGTCGTTCATCGGGTCGCCGGAGTGACCTTTCACCCAGCGGAATCGGACGTCGCCCGACTCGACCAGGTCGACGAGCGGTTCCCAGATGTCTGCGTTGGCGACCGGCTGCTTCTTGGCGTTCTTCCAGCCATTGCGGCGCCAGTTCTTCCACCAGCCGTCCCGGAAGCAGTTCACGACGTACGTCGAGTCGGACACGACCTCGACCGGGCCGGCCTCGCTCCCGACACCGAGTGCCTGCAGCGCTTCGAGTACCGCCTGGAGCTCCATCCGCTGGTTCGTCGTACGACGCTCGCCCCCGGAGCCGCTGAGCTCACCGTCGGGCGCGACCGCCCAGCCCCAGCCGCCCGGGCCGGGGTTTCCCGAGCAGGCGCCGTCGGTGTACACGGTGATCGTCGGTGCGGTCGGTTCGCTCATGTCGCTCAGTTCGCCTCATCATTCCAGTCCGGTGAACGGCAGCCCGAGCGCGGCGCGGACCACCTGCTCACCGAGATAGTTCTCCGAGATCAGCCGTGACACGTCGGGCGTCCAGTGGACACCGTCGGGGCGGATCTCCTTGTCGTCGTCGAGTCCCTCGGTCGCGTGCCAGGTGGCGAACGGCAGGGTGCGCAGCTGCGGGAACTCTGCTTCGAGCCCGGTCACGACGTCCGCGACGACCTCGTAGCGGGCCGGGTCGGCCTGCGCGTCGCCCCGGCTCATCCACAACGGGTTGGGTGTCGGCGGCTCGATCCACACGATCGACGAGACGCCGGCGTCGACGAGATCGGTGACGATGCCGCGGTACGCCGCCTCGAGTTCGGCCACGAACTCGTCGTCGAACGGGGTGACGGCATCGCCGCCGTCCCACCGGTGGTCGATGACGTCCCAGGGGGTGACCATCAGCACGACCACGTCGGGACGGAGCTCGTCGACCTGTGCCGGCACCCGGTCGTCGACCCACTCGACGCAGCGGTCGGGGGTCTGCTCCCACGACTCGCCCACCCAACGGTCGCCGGTGACGACGAAGCCGCAGCCCCGTTCGACGTCGGTCTCTACCTGGGCCAGCTCCGGATTGGCCGCCGCCCAGGACACGAGGCCGGCTCCGATCGCCTCGGCGGTGGAGTCGCCGACCATCAGCGCGCGCACGGGACGGGCGAGCTCGGGGATCGGCGCGACCGTCGTCGGCGGTGGCACCGCATCACCATCGTCGCTCGTGTCTCCCTCATCATCATCGTTCGCACCCGGGTCGGCGGTGTCCGTCGGGACGCTCGTGTCGGCGGTGCCGGCGGTGTCGACCGGGTCGGCATCGTCCACCGTGTCGGTGGGATTCGCCGCCGGGGTCGTTCCGTCGGGCTCGTCGCCCGAAACCGTGTTGCCCGGTGCCGGTGCCGTCGTCGCGACGATCGGGACGAGCGGGGTGTCGTCGTCGGTCTCGATCGCCGCTGCCTCGGCGTCGCCGGTGTCGGATTCCCAGTAGTTGCCGAGCGCGGTCGGCACGAGCACGATCGATGCCAGCGCCAGTGTCGAGGTGGCGGCGAGCGAACCGACGAGCGTCGGCCTGAAGCCGATCGTGGTGGCGTGTCGGATCGGCTGTTCGAAGAAGTAGTAGCTGGCGATCGCGACGACGAACGTCAGTGCGAGCCGGACGAGGACCAGTGGCGCGCCGTCGAATCCCGCACGGTCGGCGTCGAGGACGACGTAGATCGGCCAGTGGTAGAGGTAGACGCCGTAGGAGATCTTGCCGATGAACACGAGCGGCGCGATCGACAACCCGGCTCGGACCGGACCGTCGACCTGGAGGCCCAGCAACAGTGCTCCCGAGCCGAGCGCGACGAGCGGCAGGGCGCCCTCGTAGGCGGGGCCGCCGGCGGTCGGGAACAGCACGACCGACAACCCGAGCGCGACGAGAGCGGCCGGCGCCAGCAGCGACAACCGACTCGGCAGTTCGAGGCGGCGAGCGAGCAGCATGGCCAGGAACGCCCCGACCAGGATCTCCGCGAGTCGGGCCGGTGTGGCCCAGTAGGCGGCGTCCGGGCCCCACACCTGTGCGATCACGGGTGCCGCGACCGCCGCGAGTGCCGTCATCGCCCCGATCGCGATCGTGCGTGAGCGGTGCGGGCCGACGCGCCGGAGCAACAGGAGCATCGCGAGCGGCCACAGCCAGTAGAACTGCTCCTCGATCGCCAACGACCAGAAGTGTTCGAGCGGTGACGGCGTGCCGCTCGTCTCGGCGAGGAGGTCCTGGTACGAGCCGTCGCCCGCCAGCAGCACCCAGTTGGCGATCTGGAACAGCGAGCCGATCACGTGGGCCCGCAGCGACGCGACGCCGTCGAACCAGTCGGTGATCCAGGCGAGCACGACGATGACGCCGACGGCCAACACGCTCGCCGGGAGCAGGCGCCGCATGCGTCGGGCGTAGAACGCCGCCAGATCGATCGACCCCTTCGTGTCGAACTCGCTGATCAGGAGCGAGGTGATCAGGTAGCCCGACAGGGTGAAAAACACCGACACCCCGAGGTAGCCACCGTCGAAGCCCGGGACACCGGCGTGGAACAGCAGGACGGCGACGACCGCCAGCGCCCGCACGCCGTCGAGCGCCGGCTGGTACCGGATGCGGGGGGCGGTACCCGGCCTCGGGGTCGTCACGGTGCCGGCCATCGGATCGGAGTGTAGGAGTCGGTCGCAGTAGGTTGTGGCCTCATGCAGGAATCCAGGGTTCGGCGGGCCCGACGAACGGCGGTGTGGGTCGCGATGGCGATCGTGGCGACGTCGATCGCGGCCGTGACGACGACCGGTGAGGGTGACCCGGTCGAGGCGGCGACCGAGACCTCGCTCGGGGCCGCCGGTCCACTCGGACCGATCTCGATCATCGGTGACTCGGTCATGTACGGCTCGCTGCTCGTCGATCCCGATCTGCCGACTCGACTCGCCGAACAAGGATGGGGGCCGATCCGTGCCCGCGCCGGCGCCGGCTACTCGACCGGCTACTTCCCCGTGGACAACACCTACCGCGCCAGCCACTGGATCAGCGTCTGGAGGTCGCAGGGCTGGGACCCGGCCGCCGTCGTCGTCAACTTCGGCGCCAACGACGCCGGTCTCTGTGCCTATCGCAACGAAACGATCGACCAGTGCTCGTACAACGCGATCAAGCACCTCGTCGACGCGATCGGCCCGGGGAAGCGGATCTGGTGGCCGAAGATCACCCGGTTCCCGCTCAACCGCGACTCGATGGACGCATGGAACGCGGCGCTCGACCGGATGGCGTCGGAACACCCCGACTTCCACACCTGGGACTGGCCGTCGGTGATGTACGCCACGGGCAACTACGCGTCCGACCACACCCACCTCTCCCCCACCGGCTACCGCGAGCGCTCGCAGCGCATGGCCTTCGAGATCACGGCGTCGCTCGGTCGGGCGACGAAGGTCGGTCCCGCCGCCGCCCCGCCACGCCCGAACGGCGCGGTCTCCGAGCTGCTCCCGATCGGTCCCGAGCGTGTGCTCGACACCCGCACCGATGCCCCAGGGAGACTTCGCGCCGGGCAGACCGTCGAGGTCGACGTCTCCGACGTGGTCCCCGACGACGCCACCGCGGTGGCCGCGTACGTCACGGCGGCCGGTCCGGCCGGGCCCGGTCACCTCACGGCCCACCCGTGTCTCGACGATCCCGACGACTCCTCGTTCACCAACTACTCGGCGATCGTGCGCGGCGCGGTGACCATCAGCCCGCTCACGTCTGACCGGACCTTCTGTGTCTCGACCCACGAGGCGACCGACCTCGTCGTCGACGTGCAGGCCGCCTTCGTGCCCGAGGGTCTGCGGTTCACACCCCGACCCGAGCCCGAGCGACTGATCGACACGAGAGGAAGCAGCCTGTCGAAACGGATCGTGCTGCCCGTCCCCGCCGACGCCGAGGCCGTGGCGGTCAACATCACCGCCGTGATGAGTCCGGCCCAGGGACACGTGACCGCTCACCCGTGTCTCGACCCGGTCCCGGAGACGGCGACGTTGAACTATCTCCCGAACGAGATCGTCGCCTCGAGTGCCTACATCCCCGTCTCCGACGACGGCACCATCTGCCTCGACACCTTCACCGAGGTCGACCTCGTCGTCGACCTCACCGGCACCTTCTCCGCCGACGGCGACCTCGCGTTCCAGCCGGCGATCCCGACCCGGATGGTCGACACCCGACGGGCGATCGGCGGCTGGTCGCCGCTGCACGGACTCGGCCAGACCCTTGAGGTCACCGTCGCCCCACCCGCCGCCCGTGCGGTGACCGGCACGATCACACTGGTCGCCCCGATGCGTAACAGCCACCTCCAGGCGTGGGCGTGCGGCGAGCAGCCCGACAACTCGAACGTCAACGCGCTGGCCGGTCGAACGCTTGCCAACTTCGTCACCACCGGCACCACGTCGAGTGGCGAGCTGTGCGTGTTCGCGATCAACGCCGGCCACACCCTGTTCGACACGACGGGTTGGTGGGTCGAATGAGGCGCCGACTCCGAGGTGCTGCCGTCGCCATCACCGCCGGTGCGCTCGCGCTCGGTGTGTCGACCGCGGCAGCGTCGGGCGCTCCGACCGTCGAGAGCTTGGAATCGCCGAGCGATCGCATCGTCGAGGCGATCCCACGGTCACAGCGCGTCGCGGTGTTCGCCGACTCGGTCGGCCTCGGCGCCAAGTCGGCGATCGCCGGCGCCTTCCCGGCCGGGTGGGAGGTCAATCTCGACGGTCAGCCGGCCCGCTTCGTCGAGCAACTCGAGAACGACTTCGTGAAGTACCGGCTGGCGGTCAGCCCACACTGGTTCGGCGACCACGTCGTCATCGCAGGCGGCTACAACTATCCGTACTGGGATCCGGAGCGCTTCGACCGCTCGATCGACTCGATCATCACGACGCTCACCAACGCCGGGGTGAAGCACGTGTACTGGGTGACGCTGCGCGAGATCGACCCGCAGTACATCTCGGCCTCCGCCTGGCGGCAGGTGCAGCCCTACTACTGGTACTTCCCGACGGTGAACGACCATCTCGAACGGGCACTCGCCCGCCATTCGAACCTGACGCTCGTCGACTGGGCGGCGGCGGCCAACCAGCCCGGCCTGACCTACGACGCGATCCACCTCAACACGACCGGGGCGGCGCTCTACTCGAACCTGATCGCTTCCACCGTCCACACGACCGCCACGACCGTGGCCGACGGTTCGACCACCAAGATCCGCGTGCCCGACGCCGACGGCGCGGCGGCCGCGATGGTCAACCTGACCACGACCCACCCGCGACGGGCCGGTCATCTCACGGTCCACCGGTGCGACCAATCACCTCCCGGCACCTCGGTCCACAACTTCACCCGTGGGCAGGTCGTCGCCCACGCTGCGATCGCACCACTCGACGCGAACGGTGACTTCTGCGTGACGACGCTCACCCAAACCAACCTCGTCGTCGACGTGACGGGTACCTTCCAACCTGATGCCGGTTACACGCCGGTCGGTCCGCGGCGTTGGCACGACACCCGAACCGACGGTGGCGGTCGCCGGATCACCGGCGGCTCGACGCTCCGCATCGATCTCGACGACGTAACGCTGCCGGCCGGAGCCGACGACCCGGCCGCGGTGGCGATCAACGTGACGGCCGCGGCGGCCGACGGGCTCGGTCACATCACCGTGTCACGGTGCGGCACCGACGCCGATCACTCGAACGTCAACTTCGTCGGTGCGGCCGCGACGCCCAACCTCGTGTTCGTCGAGCCCGACGACAACGGCGAGGTCTGCCTGTTCACCACCACGACGACCCACATCATCGTCGACCTCTTCGGCGTGTTCGACGACGCGTCGGGCGTGTCGGTGTCGACGCCGACCCGGCTCGTCGACTCACGCCGCACGAGCTCCGGTTCCAGGGTGGCGGCCGGTGGTGTAGTCGAGATCGACGTGAGCGACGACCTCGACCCTGCTTCGTCCGGGGCGATCCTCAACCTGACCGGCGTCCTGCCCGACGCCCCCGGTCACTTCACCGCCTACCCGTGCGAGGCGGGCCTCCCCGATTCGTCGAACCTCAACCTCCGGCCGGGCGACGTCGTCGCGAACGCGGTGTTGCTGGCGCCCGACGCCGACGGCAACTTGTGCGTCTCCACGCACAGTTCCTCACATGTCGTGGTCGATCTGCTGGGCGAGGTCGGTGCCGTGTTCGAGGGGCGCACGCCGACACGGGTGCTCGACACGCGCCGCGACTGAACGACGCGGGTCGATCGAAACGGGTCGAATCGACCGCTCCGGGTGGTACCCGTCGGTAACCCTGCGATGATGGTCGCATGATCTTCGACGGCTACGTGCACCAGCTGCCCGACATCGATCCGACCGAAACCCAGGAGTGGCTGGACTCACTCGACGCAGTCGTCGAGACACACGGCAAGACCCGCGCCCGGTTCCTGCTGTCGCAGCTGCTCAGCCGGGCCAACGCCAACGGCGTCAGCTTCCCGGCGACGGTGAGCACCCCGTACGTGAACACGATCCCGCGTGAGCAGGAGCCGTGGTTCCCCGGCGACGAGCACATCGAGCGCCGGATCCGGGCGTTCATCCGCTGGAATGCGGCGATCATGGTCGTCAAGGCGAACAAGGCCGCCGACGGCATCGGCGGCCACCTGTCGACGTTCGCCAGCTCGGCGTCACTCTATGAGATCGGCTTCAACCACTTCTTCAAGGGCAAGGACGACAAGCCCGGCGACCACGTCTACTTCCAGGGCCACGCCGCACCCGGCGTGTACGCACGCGCCTTCCTCGAAGGTCGCCTGACCGAGGACGACCTCGACCACTTCCGCCGCGAGATCGGCCGAGGTGGCCGCGGGCTCTCGTCGTACCCGCACCCGCGCCTGATGCCCGACTTCTGGGAGTTCCCCACGGTCTCGATGGGCCTCGGCCCGATCACGGCGCTCTACCACGCTCGCTTCAACCGCTACCTCCAGAACCGACAGCTCGACGACACCAGCGAGAGCCGTGTCTGGTGCTACATCGGCGACGGCGAATGCGACGAACCCGAGACGCTCGGCGCGATCTCGCTCGCCTCGCGCGAGCAGCTCGACAACCTCGTCTTCGTCGTCAACTGCAACCTGCAGCGACTCGACGGACCGGTGCGCGGCAACGGCAAGGTCATCCAGGAACTCGAAGCGGTGTTCCGCGGCGCCGGCTGGAACGTGATCAAGGTCATCTGGGGCTCGAAGTGGGACGAGCTACTCGCCCAGGACAAAGACGGCGTGCTCCTCAACAAGATGAACACGACGGTCGACGGCGAGTACCAGCGGTACGCGGTCGAGAACGGCGACTACATCCGTGACAACTTCTTCGGTCCCGACCCGCGGCTGCGCCAGATGGTGTCGCACCTCGAGGATCACGAACTGCGCAACCTGCCCCGTGGCGGTCACGACTACAAGAAGCTGTACGCCGCGTACAAGGCGGCGATGGAGAACCTCGGCAGCGGCCGGCCGACGGTGATCCTGGCCAAGACCGTGAAAGGCTGGACGCTCGGCGAGGGCTTCGAGGGCCGCAACGCCACCCACCAGATCAAGAAGATGACCAAGCAGCAGATCCTCGATCTGCGCGAGCGGCTGCATCTCCAGGACGAGATCCCCGAAGACCTGATCCAGGCCGACACCCCGCCGTACTTCCGGCCGGCCGAAGACTCGATCGAATACCAGTACATGATGGAGCGTCGCAAGGCGCTCGGCGGCTCGATCCCCAAGCGGACGACCCACGCCCGTCGCCCGTTGGCGATGCCCGCCGACGCGACCTTCGCCGAGATGCGCGGCGGCTCGGGCGAGCAGGCGGTCTCGACGACGATGGGGTTCACGCGCCTGCTGCGCAGCCTCTGCCGCGACCCCGAAATGGGCAAGCGGGTCGTCCCGATCATCCCCGACGAGGGCCGCACGTTCGGCATGGACTCGCTGTTCAAGGAACTGGAGATCTACGCCAGCCAGGGACAGAAGTACGAGCCGGTCGACCACGACCTGTTGCTCTCCTACACCGAGGACTCCGACGGCCAGATCCTCGAAGAGGGCATCACCGAGGCCGGTTCGATGTCGAGCTTCATCGCCGCGGCGACGTCGTACGCGACGCGCAATGTGCCGATGCTGCCGTTCTACACCTTCTACTCGATGTTCGGCTTCCAGCGGGTGGGTGACCTGATCTGGCAGGCGGCCGACATCCGCGCCCGCGGCTTCCTGCTCGGCGCCACCGCCGGCCGCACGACCTTGCTCGGCGAGGGCCTCCAGCACCAGGACGGGCACAGCCTCGTGCTCGCGTCGACCGTGCCCGCGGTGCAGGCGTACGACCCGGCGTTCGCCTACGAGGTCGGCGCCATCGTGAAGGCCGGCATCGAGCGCATGTACGGCAAGGACTCTCGCGAGAACGGCGGCGAACTCGACCCCGACGTGATGTACTACATCACCCTCTACAACGAGAACTACCCGATGCCCGCCCTGCCCGAAGGCCGGGAGACCGAGGTCGAGGAAGGCGCCGTCCGCGGACTGTACAAGTGGGCCGACGCCCCCGACGGTCCGAGCAAGCGGGCGACGATCCTGTTCTCCGGCATCTCGCACTCCGCGGCGCGTGCCGCCGTCGACGATCTGGCCGAGCACTACGACGTGGCGGCCGAACTGTGGTCGGCCACCTCGTACAAGAAGCTGCGCGAGGACGCACTCGCCGTGGAGCGCACCAACCGGTTGCACCCGTCTCGTGAGGCCGAACTCCCGATCGTCACCCGGCTGCTGGCAGAGTCGGCGGGCCCGATCACGGCGGTGTCCGACTTCATGACAGCGGTCCCCGAGCAGATCGCGCGGTTCGCTCCGGAGGGTCGCCCGTTCCACGTGCTCGGCACCGACGGCATGGGTCGCTCCGACACCCGGGAGGCGCTCCGCCGCCACTTCGAGATCGACACCGGACACGTGGTCGTCACGGTGCTCACCGGCCTGCTCGAGGCGGGCGAGATCGACGCCTCGGTCGTGCAGGACGCCATCGAGCGCTACGACATCGACCCCGACGCCGTCGACCCCTACCTCGTCTGACAGCAGGGATGGTGTCACGGATGGTGTCGGATCCGTTCCGTGCCGCCAGCTCCTGAGACCTCCGACGTACGTGCACGGAAGGGATCCGACACCATCCGTGCGGCCGTTAGGTTGACGGCATGGCACTCGAGGACGAACTGCTCAACCGGGTCACCTGGAAGATCCCCAACGCGCTCGCGCTGGTCGGGTCGCGCAGCGGCGACGAGCGCAACGGGATGACGACGAGCTGGATCACCCAGCTGTCGATGGAACCGGTGCTGATCGGCATCGGGGTCGACAACTCGGCGGTCACGCATCGGCTGATCAGCGACGGTGGTTCGTTCACCGTCAACTTCTGGGACGCCGACGACACCAAGGTGTTCGTGAAGTTCTCGAAGCCGGCCACCTACGAGGTCGGCGACGGCGGCGGCACGCTGAACGGGCGGGCCGTCCGCGAGGCCACGACCGGCGCGCCGGTGTTCGACGAGGCGATCGCCTGGGTCGACTGCGAGGTGCGCCAGTCACACGACCTCGGCACCCACACCCTCTTCATCGGCGAGGTCGTCGACGCCGCGATCCCGAACGACGACGCCCGCCCGGCGTCGATGAGTGACACCCGCATGAAGTACGGCGGCGTGAAGCGCGGCGGCCACTGACCCGGCCCGTGGGCAGTCTCCACATCACCGGCGACCCCGACGCGGACGCCCTGCTCAACGAGAACTTCGATGCCCTGGTGGTCGGCATGCTGCTCGATCAGCAGGTGCCGCTCGAGTGGGCGTTCAAGGGTCCGCACACGCTGCGCGAACGACTCGGTCACGTCGATCCGACGACGATCGCGGCCCTCGACGAGGACGAGTTCGTCGCCGTGTGTTGTGCGAAGCCGGCGATCCACCGCTTCCCGGCGGTGATGGGACGCCGCATCCACTCGCTGTGTGGCGTGCTCGCCGACGAGTGGGGCGGCCACGCGGCCTCCCTGTGGGCCGACGGCTGCGACGCGGCCATCCTCTCGAAGCGCCTCCGGTCGCTGCCCGGGTTCGGGCCCGAGAAGACCCAGATTTTCATCGCGCTGCTCGCCAAGCGGTTCGACGTGCGACCGGAGGGTTGGGAGTCGGCAGCCGGGGTGTTCAGCGACGCCGAGCCGCGCACGATCGCCGACTGTGCCGACGAAGCGTCGCTGGCGGCCGTTCGCGAGTGGAAGGCCGCCCAACGCGCCGCCGGCAAAGACAAGCAGGGCCGACCGACGTCAGCCTGACCGGCGCTCCCACAGCCGGACCGGCGCGCCCGCGGTCCCGGCGAGCAGCGCCCGGGCGTGCACGCCCCTGGGCTCGTGGCGGAGTCGTCGCAGCGAGAGCCACGCCGCACGGGCGATCGTCCGGGCGTCGGCGTTGCGGGCGGCACACCAGAGGCGGTTCCGCTCCTGGAGGTACAGCGTGCGGGACGGGTCGCCCGACGTCGTGGCCGATCCGATGTGTTCGACGACCGAATCGGGTACGCACCGGTAGCGCCAGCCGAGTGCACGACCCCGTGCGGCGAGGTCGACGTCTTCGTAGTAGAGGAAGTAGCGCTCGTCGAAGCCGCCGGTTGCGTCGAGAAAGCCGCACCGGAACAGCACCGCTCCCCCGGTGAAGGCCGCGATGTCCGCAGGCTCGGCTGATCGATCGGGATCACCGAAGCCCAGGTCGTGTCCGGCCCCGAACTCGTCGACCTCGACGCCGAGGCTGTTGATCGTCGGCGGCTCTCGGTCGGCGAACAGCAGCTTCGGCTGAACTGCGCCCAGCCGGTCGTCACGAGCGAGGGCGGCGACGAGCGGAGCGGTCCAGCCCGGACGGACGATGACGTCGTCGTTGAGCAGGGCGACGTGCTCGGCACCGAGTTCGGCGGCGAGTGCGAACCCGTCGTTCGCAGCGGCGCCATACCCACGGTTGTCGGTCCGCACGACGTCGAGGAGGCCGGCAGCGTCGTCCGGGTCGTCGCGTTCGGGCACGATCGCCCCACCGCCGTTGTCGACGACGATGATCCGGTCGAGCGATCCGTCGGCGAGCAACGCCGCGAGGCAGCGCTCGAGCTGCGCGGCGGGGGCGGCGTGCGTCACGACGACCCCGATGATCACGGCTCGAACGGTACAGTCCTCCCCTGTGACATCCTCCATCCTGGTCACCGGTGGGGCCGGCTACATCGGCTCCCACACCGTCCGTGCGCTGCGTGAAGCGGGGCGTCGCGTCGTCGCGTACGACTCGCTCGAGCTGAGCGAGCCGAGCGCCGTGGGCGACACACCACTCGTCGTCGGCGACATCGCCGACCACGAACTCGTGGAGCGAACGTGCCGCGAACACGACGTCTCGGCGATCGTCCACTTCGCGGCGTACAAGAACGTCGGCGAGTCGATGCTGTCACCCGGCAAGTATTTCCGGAACAATGTCGACGGCACGGTCCGGCTGCTCGACGCGGCGGTCGCCGCGGACGTCCGCCAGATCGTGTTCTCGTCGTCGTGTTCGGTGTACGGGACGCCGGCGGTGGTGCCGGTCGACGAGGCGCAACCCGTCCATCCCGAGTCGGTGTACGCCGAGACCAAGGCGATGGTCGAGCGAGTGTTGCGCTGGTACGACGAGGTACACGACCTCCGCAGCATCAGCCTGCGCTACTTCAACGCCGCGGGCGCCAGCTTCGACTCGGCGATCGGGGAGGACTGGACGTACGCACTCAACCTGATCCCGGTGGCGATCCGGGCGCTGCTGACCGGCGACCAGGAACTCCAGGTGTTCGGCGACGATTTCCCGACACCGGACGGCACCTGCGTCCGCGACTACATCCACGTCGACGACCTCGCTGCCGCGCACGTGGCGGCGATCGACCACCTCGCCGACGGTGGCGACACGACGGCTGTCAACGTGGGGACCGGCGTCGGGTCATCGGTGCTCGAGGTCCTCGGCGCGATCGAGGCGGTCGCCGGCAAGCCGGTGCCGCATCGCATCGTCGCGCGACGCGCCGGCGATCCGGTCGCCACCTTCAGTGACACGACGCGCTCCCGACAGCTCCTCGGCTGGCGAGCACAGTACGGACTGCAGGAGATCGTCGAGACCGCCTACCGTTGGCACCTCACCCAGCTCGAGCGGGGTTCGTGACGTGTCGACCAGGTCGGAAGCGGTGACTCCGATCCGCATCGGTGTGTTGCGCTCGGCGAACGCGTCGCCCGATCCGGTCGTCGCACTCGCCGAGGCCCGGGTGATCCGACACGAACTGACCCGTCGCCTCGGCGAGGTCAGTGTCGACCTCCGCAGCCGTGGCAGCGCGATCGGCCCGTGGGAGCCCGTCGAGCATGCTGCCTGGCCGAGCGACGTCGACGCGGCCATCGACCTCGACGATGGCACCGGCGACAGTGGCCTGCAGCTCACGACGCTCTTCGGCCGCACGCTCGATCCCCGCGCGGTCGAGGTGCGCCGGCGGATGCTCACCCACCTCGGCGTTCTCCCCATCGACCGGCTCGACGACGACACGCTGGCACGACGCCTCCCCGCCCCACGGCGCCCGACCGACGTGTGGATCTTGCTGCGCGACGCCGAGCAGGTCGAGGTGGCGGACGAAGCACTTCGTGCGCTGGCAACCGACGTCGACGTCGACGGGACCGCGTCGTCCGCCGTCGATGCCTGGATCGACCGGGCGGTCGACGGACTCGGCCTCGACCCGGCTCCCACCGTGGCGCGTCTGCAGCGTCAAGTCGACGATCTCACGGCCGAGCTGGCCGCCACGGCCGACGCCGCCCGACGCGCCGAGCGACTCGCGACCGAACGGATCGATGAGCTGAGCGCCGAGTGCGACGCGCTGCGCGAGCGTCTCGAACGCACCCGACTCGATGCCGACGCACGCTGATGCCGGTGCTCGAACGGGTCCTCACGACCAACTCACCGGCGGCGCGGGTCAGTGTCCTGCCCGGCGATGGCACCGATGTGTCGTACTCGTTCGTCTTCGTCACGTTCGGGACGGGCGCCATCGTGGTCGATGCCATCGAGAGCGTCGTCCGATCGATGGACGCGTCGGCCGCGACGTACGAGATCGTCGTCGTCGACAACCCGCATCCCGAGGCGCCCGGAACCTCACGGCGTGAACTCGCGCTCTCGACGAGGGGTGTCCGAGTGCTGGTTGCGACGCACAACCTCGGGTTCGCCGGCGGTTGCGAACTCGGAGCGCTGCACGCACGGGGGCGCTACCTCGTGTTCCTGAACCCCGACGTCGTCGTCCCCGACGGATGGCTCGAGCCGCTGGTCTCGAGCGTCGACGCCGGCGCCAGCATCGCAGCGCCGATGCTGGTGCACCCCGGCGGGCGCGTGCAGGAAGTCGGCGCCCGCCTCGACGCCGGGGGTGGCACCCACCCGTGGCTCGACCCGGCGGCCGTCGCGAGCGGGGCTGCCGTGCCCGACTACGCCTCGGCCGCGTGCTGGGTGATGGCTCGCGACGAACACGAGCGGCTCGGCGGCTTCGACGCCGGCTACTTCCCGGCGTTCTACGAGGACGTCGACCTCGCGTTGCGCGCCGGTGCGTCAGGCGGCAGGATCGAGATCGTGTCCGACGTGGCGGTGACGCACCACCGGGGCAGCGGGAGCCGCCGGTCGAACGGGCCACCGGACACGAGCGACCAACGCGACCGACTCCTGGCGACCCACCCGTCGATCAGATGGACACGGGAGCGGCGCTCGTCGACCAACGACTGGTGAGTTCGCCGAGCACGTCGTCACCGTCGTCGAACCGGGTCACCGATCGCATCCGGTCGTCGGGGAACGGCGACGAGCCGCCCTCCAGCACGACGGCGTGGCCCGGCATGGTGTGGCACGACGCCACCAGCAGCCGACTCGGTTCGGCGCCGAAGACGTAGACGATCTCGTCGAGCCGACCGCGTTGCCAATCGATCGCCAGCTGCGGGAAGATCCGCACCTGACAGGGGCTGTCGTTCAGCGCAGCGCTGTGATGCAACACCTGGTACAGCGTCACATCGAAGCGTCCGTCGGCCACGAGCGGCGCGACGAGACGGTCGCGTACCGCTTCGGCTTCACCTGTCGGGGCCGGCAAGACCCCTGCGACGACAGCGATACGTCCGCGGGTGGGGGTGGAGTGCGATGACCGGTCGATCGCTCCCACGACGTGGCGATAGGCATCGATCATCTGATCCACCGCTCGGTCCCAGCTGAACCCCGGGTCCGGGACGCCGGCGAGGTCGACGGCGAACCCGACGTCGGTCAGTGCCCGCTCGAGCGTGCCCGAGATCGACGCCGGGTCGTGCGGGTTGAAACGAGCCTCCTCGGAGGGCAGGACCTCGGGCAGTGACGACGAGTTGCTGCAGATGACGCGGGCCCCGCACCGTCGCGCCTCGAGCACCGGCAGTCCGAATCCCTCGTAGATCGTGGGGAAGAAGACGAGTTCGGCGCTCTGGTAGAGGGTGATGAGCAGGTCGTCGGGGACGAACCCGGTGAGCAGCACCTGCGGACCGACACCTGCCGCGTCGGCGTATGCCTCGAGTTCGGCGCGTTGGCCGTCGGTCAGGCGACAGAACAGCACCAGCTGATGTCGGTCGCGCACCTCGGTCGGCAACGCGGCGAACGCGTCGATCGCTCCGCGTGAGTTCTTTCGCCAGTCCGCCGCCGTCGGCACCAGGACATAGCGCGCTCGGAGGTCGGGCCACTCCTCGCGGAGCGCGCCGATCCGTTGGTCGAGCGGTGTATCGGGCGGCCTGAACTCGGAGGCGACCCCGGCGCCGATGACCCGGACCTTGCGCTGCGGCACGCCGAGGTACGCCGTCACGTCGTCGGCGGCCGACTGCGAATCGGTGACGACCATGTCGGAGGTGGCGATCAGGCCGAGCCGACGACGGTACGCCGCACTCGCCTGTGGATCACTCAGATAGTGGTCGGGGAACAGATACGGGATCAGGTCGTAGCAGGTGGTCACGAGACGTCGGGCGCGCACGGGCGGCAGCAGATCGGTCACGGCCGGGAGTTCGAAAGGCGAGTTGACGTGGAGCACGTCGATCTCCATCCCGGCGACGTCACTGAACGACTTCAGTCGGTCGCCGACACCGAGTCGGTCGAGCTTGTCACCCCGCGGTAGCCGGTCGTTCCAGAGGAACAGATCGACGGCATCGGCATGGGGGCCTGCGAGGAGATGCCGCACCACCTCGGTGACGAACCGGGCGATTCCTCGTTCGCTGTTGCCGACGCTCTGTACCGCCTGCAGGTCGAACGCGATCATGCCGGTTCGTCGACCGACACCGACGCAGCGACCACGTCACCCAGTCGGTCGACCGCACGTTGGAGTTCGTCGATTCGTGCGGACAGTTGTTCGAGCGACTCCTGGGCGGCGACGAGAGCCCGAGCGTGGTGGAGCGATTGCTCGACGAGGCCGGCTTCGAGGTCGGCGACGACCAGCCGAAGCGCTTCGCTCCGATCGTCGCTGTGCGACCCGGCAGCGTTCGCAGTTCGCACCTCGTGTTTGACCATCTCGAAGTGGTCGTTGAAGAAGTTGCGGAACGGCGCAGTCGCCGAGCGCGCGGCCTTCGTCAGCGGTGAACTCATGGCGTCAAGCTACTTGCCGCTCGCCACCGTGGCGCCCAGGAGTGAGCGGAGCCGGGCGGACGCCTCGGCGACGTCGGCGAGACGTTCGATGTGGTGGCGACCGGCTGCCGCCAGGGCGGCACGGTGGTCGGCGTCGTCCGCAACACGGCGCATCGCAGCCGCAGCGGCGTCGAGATCGGGGTCGGCCCACTCCCCTGTCGTGTACGCCTCACCGCCCCCGTCGACCGGCACGAGCCGGTACGGGATCAGCTCGGCGACGGGGCCGGCGTCCGATCCGTCCGCGTTCGGATTCGGGATCGGGGTGGTCAGGTCGACGCTGCCGGAGTAGTCGGTCGCGATGACCGGGGTCCCGAGCCACATCGCCTCGGCGAGGTGGAGCCCGAGCCCTTCACTGCGGTGGAGCGACACGTAGCAGTCGGCCGCAGCGAGCAACGCCGCCTGGTCGCCGGCGCTCAGGTACCCGTCGCGGAGCACGATGCGATGATCGCCGTCGGCCGACTCGGCGAGTCGGGCGGTCTGTTCCGGTCGCAGGTGCCCGTTGATCGACTTCACCACCAGCGCGACGTCGTCACGGCCGCCGAACGCCCGCCGGAACGCCTCGATCACGCCGAGCGGGTGCTTGCGTTGCATCGAACTGAGGTGGTCGAAGCTGGTGAGGAACGTGAACCGTTCGTCGAGCCCGAGTGCCGCACGATCGCTCGCCGACGGCGTCGGCGCCCCGATCGGGAGCGGGACCAGCTCGACGGGCACCTCGACGGACGCGGCGTAGGCGTCGCGCACGAATGCGGTGGGTGCCCAGATCTCGTCGACCATCTCGATCGCGGTCCGATGGGTGTCGGGCACGTCGGCGAGTTCCCAGAACCAGTACCCGACGACGCGGTCGACCTCGTTCACCAGTGGCGGATACACCTCGGCGAGCGCTGGGAACGCCAGCGCGGTCACGACGGCGATCGTCGTGTCGAAGATGACGTCGTCGTCGGCCCGCTGCTCCGAGGCGTCGCCGCTGCGAGCACTGTCGGTGAGCTCGAGATCCCATCGCGAGTAACGGATGCCGGCCGCGTCGAGCACCGCCCCCAGCTCGCGCGCGCGGTCGCCGAGGCCGCTCGTCGCGTCCAGGTAGCCGATCAGGTTGACCCCACTCGGTCGACGCAGCCCCCGCCGCAGCAACCGGCGTCCGACGAACGACCGGGCCCTTGCCACGAACGACCGGCGCGGCTCGGGCGACGGAGCGGCAGGCGCCGGCTGCCAGTCGGCGGGACCGGGTGGGAGCGCCCGGTGGTAGTACGGGTCGGACCGCAACTGGTCGTGCCAGCGTTCCTCGATCGCCGCCAGTTCCTCGGGTCGGATGTCGGGCACGCGGGTGCGGCTCTCGAAATGGTACCACCTCGCCCACGGCGTCCAGATGATGCGCTGCCCTGCGGCGCGGACCTTGAGCGAGAAGTCGACGTCGTTGTAGTTGAGCGGCAACGCCGGATCGAACCCGCCGACGGCGTCGAACGCCTCGCGACGGACGAGCGCACACCCAGCGGTCACCCCGGAACACTCACGAGCGACGAGCAGCGGGAACAGGGGTGGCGGGCCGGGCGACGTGCCGGGCCAGCCGAAACAGGCGTGATGTACGTCGCCGTGGTACACGTGCCCGCCGTGCTGGAGGGTGCCGTCCTCGAACAGCAGCTTCGCTCCGGCCATGGCGACACCGGGATCGTCCAGGTGACCGAGCAACACCGGGATGGCGTCGGCGTCGATGAGCTCGGTGTCGTCGTTCAGGAGCAGGAGCACGTCGCCGGACGCCTCGGCCACCCCGACGTTCACCTTGTCCGAGAAGTTGAACTCCTCGGTGTACTCGACGAGGACGAGCCGGTCGGCGGCCACGGAGCGCAGCTCGTCGAGCACAGTGGCAGGTGTCGCCGAGTCGTGCACGACGACGAACTCGAGTCGCTGGTGCGTCGAGCGCTCCACGATGCTCCGCACCGCCTCGATCACGAACGCGCGGGGCCGGCCGAACACGACGCCGCTGCTCCCTCGCGTCGGGATCACCACACTGACGAGCCGCTCGGGGTCGGCGGCGCGGATCACCCGCCCGATCTCCGGCCGATCGGTCGCGACGACCTCGAGGGCCCCACGGTCCGCTCCGCTGCGAGCGAGGTGAGCCGCGACCGCCGCTCGGTCGACCTGCAGCGAATCGGCCGAGCAGGTGGCGAGCACCTCGGGGATCCGATGCCAGCGGTTCGTGCGTTCGGCCAGGCGGAGGACGACGTCGTGGAACGACGAGAGCGGCTCGGCGAACAGGCTCGACGCCACCGAGTCGCGGACCACCAGCACCGGACCGACGACGATCTGGTGGCGGAGACGCTCCGGGGAGAACTCCGGGGTGAACGCCCGGTGTGTTCGGTCGTCGGCGCTGACGTCGAAGTCGGCGTGCACGACATCGATCGCCGAGTCGTGCTCGATCGTCGTCGCCATCCGCTCGAACGCCTCCGGACGAGGCGCGGCTTCGGGGTGGACGACGGCGACGTGCGACCCGAGCGCGACGTGCTCGGCGCCGGTGACGACCGAGACCCCTGCCATCCGCGGGAGTGTACTTCCGGCGCCCCGACGACCACCGTGAGTAGGCTCGGGCGTCGTGTCCGACCGGCATCTCCCCTGGCTCGTCGCCGCCCTCGTCGGCGGGATGTTGCTGTCGTGGTTGCTGATCGTCCCGCCCGGCGCTCAGCCCGACGAGCACAGCCACCTCGTCCGATCCGGAGCGCTCGTCCTGCGCGCCGACGGTGACGACGGTTTCTACCTCCTGCCCGACCGCTACCTGATGACCGACCCCGGCTGCTACGCGTTCGACCCGTTCGCACCGGCCACATGTGCCGAGCCACCCGCCCCGACCGGCGACGACGTGGTCGTGCTCACCCGCGCCGACGACTACCCGCTCGGCGGTCACCTGCTCACCGGAGCGGCCACGCTCCTGCCGGGTCTGGACCCGGTGTGGTGGGCGCGACTCGTCACTGCGGCGGTCGCCACCGTGTTCGTGACAGCCGCCGTCGTCCTCGCACTCCGGAGGAGTCGACTGCTCGCCGGAGCGCTCCTGGTGGCGTTGACACCGATGGCATGGTCGAGCCTGCCGTCGGCGAACCCGTCCACGTACGCGATCGCCGGCGCCGCGGCGCTCTGGGTCGCGTTGCTCACCACTGCACCGCGCGAACGCATCACCCCCTGGGTCGCGTGGTTGATCGCGGCAGGCTGGACGTCGCTCGTCGTGTCGCGACGTGACGGACTGGTGTGGGCCTGCATCATCGTGTTCGCCGTCGCGGTCTACCGACGCTCGGAACTGCTCGACCTCGGTCGGCGACTGTTGATCGGCCCGCTGGCGGTCGCCGGTACGGCAACGGCGAGCACGCTCGTCTGGGGACTCACCAGCGACTCCCGAACGTCACAACTGGTCGTCGTCGCCCCGATCGCGCTCGCTCTCGCCGAACTGGTGCGACAGCGATCCGGCGCGATCCCGCCGGAAGCTCGCTGGTGGATGGTCGGGATCGGCGCTGCGACCGCGCTGGTCGCCTGGCCGCTCGTTGTCTCCACCCGCGGTGGCGGATGGGACACCGATCTGACCGTCGCCATCATCAACCAGACCGACGACAATCTCGTCGAAGCGATCGGCCGGCTCGGCTGGCTCGACGCGCCGATCCCGGCGTTCGCCGTGTATGCCTGGCTGCTCGTCATCGGCGGTGCCATCGCCTACGCCCTGATCACCGACCAGCGGGGGTTGGTCGTGGCCGGGTCGGTCGTCGCCGTCGCCGCTGTGTCGTCGTGGACGTTCGAACTGCTCCAGGACAACGACTCGGGCACCTATTGGCAGGGCCGCTACTCGCTCCCCCTCCTGATCGGGGCCCCGTTGCTCCTCGTCGCTGCACCGTCCGACGCTCGCGGCCCGACGATCGCTCGTTTCGCACGACAGTTGGCGGTGTGGGCAGCGGTCACCGGCGTCGCGGTCGTGAACCTGGGCGCCTGGGCCGCGGCGCGCCGGTGGGGTGTCGGACTCGACGGCAGCTACCTGCCGTGGCGGTGGGACACCGCGCTGCAACCGGTCGCCCCGCTCCTGCCGCTCGTCGTCCTGGCCGCCTGTTCGGTCGCCTTGGCCGTCGTGATCCTGGTGTCGCCGCAGAGCGCCGGCGAGGATCGGGCGGACGACCCGGCGGTAGCCTGACCGGCGATGTCGGCGACCACTTCGCAACCGCGCCCCGTGGTGCGCGTCTCCCACCTGTCGAAACGGTTCCGGCTGTTCCACGAGCGCCACCAGTCGCTCAAGCAGTCGCTGCTCAACCGCAGACGCAGCACCCACGAGGACTTCTGGGCGCTGCGCGACATCTCGTTCGACGTCTACGAGGGCGAGACGTTCGGCATCGTGGGCCACAACGGCTCGGGCAAGTCGACGATGCTCAAGTGCCTGACCAAGATCCTGGTACCCGACGAGGGGACGGTTTCGGTCGACGGCACGATCTCGGCGCTGCTCGAACTCGGGGCCGGGTTCCACCCCGAACTGAGTGGTCGCGAGAACGTGTTCCTCAACGCCGCCATCCTCGGCGTGCCGCGCCGGCAGGTGCAGGAACGCTTCGACGACATCGTCGAGTTCTCCGGGCTCGAACAGTTCATCGACACGCCCGTCAAGAACTACTCGTCGGGCATGTTCGTCCGCCTCGGGTTCGCCGTCGCCGTCAACGTCGACCCGGATGTGTTGATCATCGACGAGGTGCTCGCGGTCGGTGACGCCGACTTCCAGGCCCGATGTGGCGACAAGATCGCCGAGTTCCGCGATCGCGGCAAGACGATCGTGCTCGTGACCCACGCGATGGCCGACGTCGTCCGACTGTGCCGGCGTGCGGCGTGGATCGACCACGGACAACTCCGGATGATCGGTGCTCCGACCGAGATCACCGACGCCTACCTCGACACCGCCCACGCCGGGCGCTCGGTCGAGGTGAACGACACCATGCGTTGGGGCTCGGGCGAGGTGCAGATCAGCTCGGTCGAGCTGCTCGACGGCGCCGATCAACCGATCTCGATCCCGCGCAGTGGCGACCCGCTGGCGATCCGGTTCGTGCTCGCCGCCGACCAACCCGTGCTCGACCCGGAGCTGACCGTCTCGGTGTTCGATCAGAGCGGCACACTCGTCAGCGAGGTCGGCACTCGCACCCGCAACGCGCGCATCGACCAGGTGCACGGCGAGCGTGTCGTCACCCTCGAACTCGACCACCTCGCTCTGACCGAGGGCACGTACGAACTCAGCGCCGAAGTGCGCGACGAGTCGGGCCAGCGCGAGTACGACGTGCGGAACCGGTTCGTGAAGTTCGACGTGCTCAGGGGCACCGACGGCGACGGCGGCCTCGTCACCCTCGGCGGCACCTGGACCGTCTGACGGTCAGAGTTCTTCGGCGAAGCGGCCTTCGAGGCGGTCGAACAGCCACCAGCCGGCCAGGAGTACGATGACGGCGGACGTCCCCAACACCGCGAAGTCGATGAGGCGCGGCATCCGCAGGTTGTAGAGCAGGTCGCGGTACATCCGGACCGCCGTGGTGATCGGGATGTTGTTGTAGATCCGCAGCAGGGTCGGGTAGTCGGCGAACTCGTCCTCGACGAAGCGCGGCGGGTACACGATCGGCGTGAGGAAGAACCACGCCTGCATCACGATGCTCCACAGGTAGTTCATGTCGCGGAAGTAGACGCTGGCCGCCGCCAACGCGAGGC
Organism: Acidimicrobiaceae bacterium; assembly: GCA_002698945.1. Lineage (GTDB taxonomy): Bacteria > Actinomycetota > Acidimicrobiia > Acidimicrobiales > Ilumatobacteraceae > Ilumatobacter. The sequence goes on along the minus strand of NZZV01000209.1, from coordinate 18,824 downwards.
CGAACCCGGCGGCGAACATCGCCAGCAGGACCGACACCAGCAGGGCGACCGGCAACCACGGCAGCACCATGTTGCCGGCGATCAGGAGCGCGATCGACAGCACGCCGAGTTCGATGCCGAGGGTGAACAGCCCGGCCATCACCGTCGAGATGACGAGATGTTCCCGCGGGAACGCGACCTTGCCGACCAGTGCCGCATTGGCGACGATCGACGTCATCGACGTGCCGACCGACACACTGAAGAACGTCCAGGGAACCAGGCCGCAGAGCAGGAAGAACGCGTACGAATCGAGGCCGCTCGGATCGCCGACGGGGGGAGTCGCTCGCAACACGATCGAGAACGCGAACGTGTAGATCAGCATGAACGCGATCGGGTTCAGCAGCGACCAGCCCCAACCGAGCACGCTGCGCTTGTACCGACTGCGCAACTCTCGCAGGGTGAGGTTCCAGAGCAGCTCGCGACGCGCGAGCAACTCGGTCGCCGATGACATGAGCGGGGAGGTTACTGGCGCTCCGGCCCGGTCCGACGTTGCACGGCGGCGGGCGTCAGGCCGACGAGGGTCGCCCGGTGAGGCCCACGACCACACGGACCGCGGCGGCGAGCACCACCACACCTCCGGCGACCGCCCACCAGCGACCGTCGGCGTACTCGAGGAGCGCCGCCGACGACGACATCCCGGTCGCCACACACGCTGCCGTGACGGCGAGCGGACCNCCGTCGGCTTCGTGGTCGAAACGGGCAGCGAGCGCCACCAGGAGGCCGGCCACGAGGAGGAACCCNACGNCAGCGGCGCTGCTCCCCCGTTCCTGGCCGACGGCCCACGCCCCGCCGGCCAGGACGAATGCGCCACCCACGAACAGCGCGGCCAAGAGGGCGTGCCGACCCCGGATCCACACCGCGAGCACCACGACGGTGGCGACCCACCAGACGATGACGGACACGAGCGCCCAACCCTCGCTGCCGTCACCGAACGCTGCGGGCGCATCGCGAATGAACGTCAGGGCCGATGATCCGGAGGTCACACGGCCGCCCGCAGCGCGCCACCAGAGCGCCAGGTCGAGCAGCACCACGCCGCCGCCGACCACCCAGGCGATCGGCCGCCGCACCCTCGCCAGTGGGCCGACCAGGGTCGCGACCAGCACGGTCACCCACCACGCGACGCCCTCCCATCCGGCGAGGCCGAGTTGACCGGAAGCTGCCGGAGCCGCCGCCAGCAGCAGCGACGCGGCGAGCACCCAACGGTGCCGGTGGAACGCCAGCGCCAGCAGCAGCGTCCACACGACGGCTGCGACGGCGGTGACGCCGATCCGGCGGAAAGGGTTCGGTCCGGCGTCGATCTCGGCGGCCAGCAACCAGGCGGTGACGAACAGCGCCATCCCGAGCATCGGGGCGCGCCACCAGGCCGAACCGGACGAGCCGGAGATCGTGCCGCCCAGGCGGTCGAGCAGCCAGGAACCGAACGACTGCTCGGCGTCGGCTGCGTCGAGGGCCGGGGCACCCGAGTGCCAGGGGCGCTCGAGCCAGTCGGTGCGGCGGGGTTCGAACTGCGGGTTGTAGTACGGGTCGGCGTTGATCTCGTCGTGCCAGCGACGATCGATCTCGGCCCATTCCTCGGGTTCGGCACTCGCCTCGCGGGTCTGGCTCTCGAAGTGGTACCAGGCGGCGTGCGGCGTCCAGAGGATGCGACGGCCGGTGGCGCGGATCTTCAGGCTGACGTCGACGTCGTTGAAGTTGATGTAGAGCTCCGGATCGAAGCCGCCGATCTCGACGAACATGTCGCGCCGGAGCATCGCTGCGGCCGCGGTCACTCCCGACACCTCGCGTTCGACCGCCAGCGGCCGGAGCTGTCCCGGACCGGGACTCGTGCCGTGCCAGCCGACGAGGCCCGCGAGCACGTGCTCGTTGTAGACGTGGCCGCCGTCCTGCACGGTGCCGTCGGGGAACAGCAGCTTCGGTCCGACCATGCCGACGGTGGGGTCCGCGAGGTGCGCCGCCATCGTCTCGACGGCATCGGCACTGATCAGTTCGGTGTCGTCGTTGAGGAGCAACAGCAGTTCGCCCGACGACGCCTCGACGCCGACGTTGATCTTCTCCGAGAAGTTGAACGGCTTCGTGTACTCGGTGAGGACGAGCCGGTCGCCGGCGACGGCACGCAGGTAGTCGAGGACTGCTGTCGGGGTCGCCGTGTCGTACACGACGACGAACTCGAGGTCGGGGTACGTCGACGTCTCGACCATGCTACGGACCGCCTCGGCGACGAAACACCGGTTCACGCCGAGCACCCGGCGTGAACCTCCGCGAGTCGGGATGATCACGCTCACGCGCGGCGCGTCCGCGAGCCGTCGCCGGAGCCGATACGTCCCGGGCAACCCACCGGGTTCGACCGTGGCGTCGATGCCCGTGCGGTCGCAGTGTTCCTGCACTGCCCGCACGCCGGCCTCGTACGCCCAGGTCTTCGCCGACGGGTCGGCGGCGACGCTGGCCGCCGCCTGCCGCCAGTGGTACAGCACCTCGGGAACGTGAACGATCCGGTCGGTGTGTTCGCTGATCCGGAGGAGCAGATCGTGATCCTGCGCACCGTCGAAGCCGGCGCGGAAGCCGCCGACCGACTCGACCACCCCTCGACGAGCGACGACGAAGTGCAGGACGTAGTTCTGATTGCGGAGCTGCTCGGGCGAGAAATCGGGCTTGAGCGCCGGCGTGGCGAACATCCGGTCCGCCCGCAGGATGTCGTGGTCGCTGTAGGCCAGGTCGACGCCGTCGCCCTCGGTCAGAGCGCACACCATCCGGGCGAGAGCGTTCGGTTCGAGCACATCGTCGTGATCGAGCAACGCCACGAACTCGCCGGTCGCCGCCGCCAACGCATCGGCGCTGGCGGCCACGATGCCACCCTGTTCCTGGCGTCGGATCACGGTGAGCCGGTCGTCGGCCGCGGCCGCGGCGGCGAGCACCTCGGCGACGTACGACTCGGTCGAGGCGTCGTCGACCAGCACGTGCTGCCACGAGTCCATCGTCTGGCCGCGGACGGAGGCCAGGCACGCTTCGAGGTCGGCTCGGGTCGGGTTGAACACCGCCGTCAGCACCGAGACGGTCGGCGGCACCGGTTCCGGCATCACTCGGCGCTCTGTCGCAGCGCACGCAGGAGGCGCTGGGGCCGGGCGACCAGCTTCCACAGGTGGTACTGGTCCTGGCGGGCGCGTCGCAGGTCGACCCGCAACTCGGTGATCTCGGCGCGGAGTTCGCCATTGGCTGCCTCGGCGTCGCGAACCGCCTGCTCAGCAGCATGCAGTTCGACCTTCAGGTCGTCGTAGGCGTGCTCGTGCGGACCGACCAGCCGCCGGAGCCGGGCGATCTCGGCCTGAGCCGCAGCGAGTTCGGACGCGGGGTCGACGGGGTCGGCACCGGACATGGCAGCGAGTGTACGGGCGCCGTCAGTCGGGGTGTCGGACTCCCCCACCGCTCGGCGGCGTAGGCTTGTGCGAGTTCTATGCGGGAGATGACCCAACGCAGCGACGACACATCGTCGGCCGACGGCGCGCAGCAGCCGTTCCCGGTCCTGGTCGAACGCGCCGTCGGCACGTTCGGTCGACCGTTGGGGTGGATGTGGGATCGTGGTTTCCGGTTCCTGTTCGTGCTCGATGCGGTGGCGTTGTTCGGGTCGATGGTGCTCATCAACCTGGTCCGCTTCGGCTGGACGTGGCCGACGTACCCACGCAGCCACTACTGGATCGGGTTCGGGATCGCCACGCTGATCCACCTCGGCGTCAACTACTTCGCCGGACTGTACGAACGCGAACCACGCCTCGGCTACCGGCCCTGGCTCCCGCGGATCGCCGTCGCGATGGCGATCGGCGTCGCCTTCGACGGCCTCGCCGCGGTGCTCACCGACCGATACCTGATGCCGCGGTTCAACCTGTTCATCCTGTTCGTGGTCGCATCGCTGTGGCTGAGCGCCAACCGCACGGTGAGCCGCCACTTCGCGAACCGACGACGCGGGCCATCTCGGGTCCTACTGGTGGGCCACGGCGAGGCGGTGGCGCTCGCCGAGCGTCACTTCGCCAGCGAAGCCGACGCCGAGGTCGTCGGTCGTGTCGAGCAGGCGACCGAACTCTTCGACGTCGTCAACACGACCGGCGCCACCGACGTGCTGCTGCTCGACCTCTCGGCGTTCGCGGCGGCGTTCCCCGAACCGCTCACCGCGCTCGATCGCGAGGGTGTCGGGGTGCACCAGCGCGTGTCGGCACGTGAGACGCTGCTCGGCCTGCAGTCGGTGCGAGAGATCGCCGGCATGCCCTTCACCCGCATGCGCACCCATGCCATGGCCGCACATCAGCTGCGGCTGAAGCGCCTGTTCGACGTGTTCGTCGTGGTGCTGCTGTCACCGCTCGCCCTGCTGGCGCTCGGAGGTCTGGCCCTCTGGGTCCGCATCCGCGCCGGATCACCCGTGCTCTACCGCCAAACCCGCGTCGGGTGGCGTGGACGCCGCTTCGAGGTCGTCAAGTTCCGCACGATGGTGCACGACGCCGAAGCTGCCGGCCCACAGCTCGCCGGTCGAGAGGACGGGCGAGTGGTGAGGGGACTCGGCTGGATGCGATCGACCCGCATGGACGAGTTGCCGCAGCTCTGGAACGTGCTCAAAGGCGAGATGTCGCTTGTCGGTCCACGCCCCGAACGACCGGAGATGATCGCCGAGTTCGAGAACGACGTCGCCGGCTACGCCCGCCGCCACGAGCTGCCGCCGGGCATCACCGGCTTCGCCCAGATCAACGGCCGCTACGAGACCGACCCGGCGTACAAGCTCGGCTACGACCTGCAGTACATCGTCAACTGGTCGGTGATCCTCGACGTCCAGATCCTGCTCCGCACGATCCTGGTCGTCGTCACTCGCCGCGTCTGACATGCCCACGCCCCACGTGTCGGTTGAGGTCAGACCCCAGGCGACCATTCCCGGTGCTCTGACCCTCATCGATCTGGTCGGTTGGGGTCTGACCTCAACCGACCGGCAGCATGACTGAAGTGAGACTCACCGCTGCGTGTTTCGGGCGCGACGTCGAACGGGACGGTTGGCCGACGGTGTCGGTCATCATGCCGATCCGGAATGAAGCCGCGCACCTCGAAGCAGCCGTGGCGTCGGTACTCGCACAGGACTATCCCGAACCGTTCGAGGTCTGCCTCGCGGTCGCCCCGTCCGACGACGACACCGAAGGCGTCGCAGCGCGGATCACCGCGAGCGAGACCCGCGTCACCGTCGTCCCCAACCCAGCCGGTGTCACCCCGGTCGCGCTCAACACGGCGATCGCTGCGACGTCGGGCGAGATCATCGTGCGGGTCGACGGCCACGCCCGACTGTCGGACGGCTACATCCGACGGGCGGTCGAGACCATGGTCACGACCGGCGCCGTCAACGTCGGCGGCATGCAGGTGCCCGAGCCCGAGACGCCGTTCGAGGAGGCGGTCGCCGCCGCCACGACGTCCTGGCTCGGCACGGGTGGCGCCAGCTACCGCGTCGGCGGCACGCCCGGACCGGTCGACACGGTGTACCTGGGTGTGTTCGACCGGGCGGCCGGCGATCAGGTCGGCTGGTTCGCCGCCGACCTGATCCGCAACCAGGACTACGAACTGAACATCCGGCTGCGAAAGGCCGGCGGCACCGTGTGGTTCGATCCGGGGCTGTCCGTCGGCTACCGCCCCCGCGGCAGCTGGACAGCACTGGCCAAGCAGTACTACGAGTACGGCTTCTGGAAGGCCGAGGTGGTACGCCGCCACCCCGATTCGCTGCGGGCCCGGCAGTTCGCACCGGCCGTGCTTCCGGCCGTCCTGGTGTCGGCCGTCTTGGCCGGGTTTCGCCACCGTCGGTGGTGGTCGATCCCAGCCGGCTACGTGGGACTGTTGCTCGGCGCGACGCGCTCCCCACGTCTCGCTGTCCTGATCGCCGTGCAACACCTCTCGTGGGGTGCAGGCGCGACTCGTCAGTTGCTCGTGCGTCGCACGCGCCAGTAGCGGCGGCCGCTCGCCACCAGCTCGCGCCACCCGCCACGTCTGAACGCTGCTCGCACGCTGGCCGTCAGCGGCACTCGCGGGTTGCTATGCGCGTCGCACGCTGCGAGCGCTCGGTTCCAGTGGTCCCAACGTTCGGCGAAGTCGTCGCCGATGGGAGCCGGCGCCAGGAGCCAGTCCCGGTCGGTCGTACCGCTCCCGTGGATCGTGTCGGACGGGCGCCACGTCGGGGTTGACGACAGCTCGTAGTACGAGTAGCCGAGGCCGTCGAAGAACTCCTGGATCTCGACGCCGTGGTCCCGCCCCTTGCGGCGCAACACCTCGATCACGATCGCCGGACGATGGCGCTCGATCGTGTTGCGTGCGCCGTCGAGGACCGCTCGTTCGTGTGTCTCGACGTCGAGCTTGATGATGTCGGGATCGACGCCGTGTGACGCCGTGAACGAGTCGATGGTCACGATCGGCACGGTCACTGTCCGGTCGGTATCTCGGAACCCGGCGACGAGCGAGTTCGATGCATCCGAGACCGGCGACAGGAAGAGCTCGGCCTCGCCGTCCGAGTCGGAGACTCCCATCTGATGCACATCGACCGGCAGATCGTTGCGCTCGGCGATCCGCCGTGCCACGTCCGCCGTAGTCGGAGCGGGCTCGAAGCTGCACACGACCGAGGGTTCGAACATGGCGGCGACCAGCGAGCCGTACAGACCCATGTTGGCGCCGACGTCGAACATCACGAACCCGGGCGCGGAGCGCTCGCCGAGCGTCAGTGCCGTCGCCAGTGTGGGGCGTTCGTAGTTGCCGAGGCCGTGGCGACGGATGTAGCGCTGGACCGCCGTGCTGTTGGGCTCGATCAGATCGAGTGTGGATCGGCGGCCGCCGGTAGGAAGTGGGACTCGGTACGCCACGTCAGCAGTCAATCAGTCGCCGGGGCGTCGACGGCGTGTTCGGGTTCGTCGGCATCGACTCGGACGGCGCCGATCAGGAAGTCGTCGTGATCGACGTTCCACGTGTTGTCGTGGCCGCGACGTTGCACGAACCCGAACCGATCGGTCGAGAACGTCGACAGGCCACGGCGGTGGCATGCACGCAGGAAGGCTCGGTCCTCGCCCAGGGAACGGTCCTCGAACCGGAGGCCGCCGGTCCGCTGCCGGTCGATGACGAGTGTTCCCCCGGCGAGCGTGCCGGAGTACCGGAACTCGTGGCCGGGGAATCGCAGGTACCGGTCGCCCGACGGGGCGACGTCGGCGTAGTAGGTGTGTTTCCCGACCACCGCCGCACCTGCGTAGGCGTGGGCGCGGAGGGCGTCGGCGAGGTAGTGCTCGCCGTACAGATCGTCATCGTCGAACTTGGCCACGAACCGGTGCGAGCAGGAGTCGAGGCCGGCGTTGAGGCAGCTGCCGAGGCTCGTGTCCGGCGGCCGTCTGAGCACGGCGCAGCGTTCGAGTTCGTCGCCGATCCGTTCGAGGCGAGCGGGATCGAAGCCATCGGAGTTGGTGACGATGACCGGCTCGACCTCGACGCCGCGCTGACGGGCGATGTTGCCGACGACGGCGTCGAGCATCGCAGGTCGGTTGGTCACACAGACGACCGACACGGCGGAGTCCGCCGGAGGGTAGGCCGCTCGGTACTGCTCGAACTCGCGAGCCGAGGTGGTCAACCAGTCGGCATCACCGGGTTCCGCCGAGAACGTCCCACGGCCCGCTCGAGCGGACCCCGACCGTGTCGCCCATCGCCGGACGTCTGCGTACGTGCGCCATGCCCGGCCGGCGACGGCGTCAGCGAGTGCCATCGACCGTCCGTTCCCACGGGGCCGCTACGGGGAACATCGACTGGAAGAACGCCTCGATGGTGGCCTCGCGTTCGGCTCGCCGTTGATCGTCATCGGAGGTCTCGTTGATGCAGCAGGTCACGATGTCATCGCCGAGCCGGATCCGGTCGAGGTGCCACGCCAGCCGCTTCGACTCGACGTGGACGTATTCCGTGGCGATCTCGTCGAAGGTCGCCCTCCCCGTCGCGAGCGCGTAGTGCTGGGCGAACGACGCAGCGGTACTCAGGTCGCTCGGCGCACGAAACCGGCTGTGCCAGGTCTGGTCGATCACGTCGCCGAGTCGCTCCTCGATCTCCTCCATGACGGACCGGCGCAGCGGATACGGGCTGTGCAGCGGCTTGTCCGCCACGACCCGACCGAAGGTCTCCTCCAGCAGCTCACGACCGCGACGGGCCGCCGTGTCGACGGCTTGGGTGTGGTCGTCCTCCACGCCCGGGATTCGGGCGCCGCTCTGGAACACGCGGGCAAGTCCGTTCGGGTGGAAAAACGTCTCGGGTGTCGTCGGGCGGGTCACGAACATGTCGTCGTTGAAGTACACGAAGTGCTCGCTGAGGCCCTCGATCCGGTGCAGCGCAGCCTCGATCGCGTGCGAGTTGAACGTCGGCAGCGCCGAGGCGGGCAGGATGTCGCTGTGGTCGACGACCGTGATGCGGTCATGCTCCGCCAGCCACGGCGGCATCTGGCCGGCGGTCACCACGTAGATGTGCCGCGCCCAGCCACAGTTCATCCACACCGAACGGAGTGAGTACCTGAGCTCGTCTCGCGATCGGAACCGGGCCGGGTCGAGGGCCGCCTCGTCGATGGTTCGACCGGCTTCGGCCGCGGTCCGACGGAACGACTCCTGCCACGCCGGATCGGCACCGTCGACCCAGGTGTAGACGAGGTCGACCGGCTCGGCAATCCGGCGCAGGTCGGAACCGACCGGAAAGGCCGCACGGCCAGGAAAGTCGTGTCCGCCCACTCGCTCGACAGTGTGTGGGCTCCGAACATCGAACCGTTCGTGCCCGCGGGTGCCGACCAGCTCCAACTGCCCGGACGGTCCCGGCGCCCAGAAGGTCACGACGACACCCGCTTCCGGCCCGGTGGACCGATCTTCTACCGCCATCGGTCGGAACACGACCCAGGATCGGGCGACCTTCGCGCGTCGCGATGGATCGTCGGTCGTGGCCACGCGCTGCGTACCGCGGTCGCTCCACTCGAGCAGGAGTCCGGACGCGGCTCGACCGAGCGCGGCCAGTGCAGCCGGCCGCTCATCGACCGTCAGGCCGATCACCACCCGGCCCTCGTCGAGGTCGACGGCGAACGGCTCGAGTCCCGCGTCGCGTAGGACGCTCACCACCTGATCGGCGGTCGAAGTCGCCAGCACCGACAGAGGGACGTCGAGGGTTCCGGCCGTCGCCACCCGTCGACTGCCGAGCCGCGCAATCCTTGCGTTCTTCGAATCACCAAGCACCGGCAACGCCGCGGCGGCGCGACGCTCGACGGCGTCGCGACGGCGGAGCCGCAAGGTGGTTTCGTACAGGCTCCGTACCGAAGGTGGGAGACGCCGGTCGACCCGGTAGCGCTCGGCCAGCCTCGACGCCCTCGTCAGCTTGGTACGCACGCCGGGGATGCTAACGGGGCGCTCGGTTCCGAATCGGACGTCACAGCACCGGCGGACGGCCGAGTCGGGTCAGACGCCACACCGTTCGCCAACGGATCGGCGAACGATCGACATCATGGCGCCAACCGTCGCGCCAACCGGACAGGTAACTCCGACGGTGCTCACTCGGAGCTCGCACGAGACCGATCAGCAACCACGAGGTGACGTGGACGACCGCCACCGGCCACGGCAGAGTTCGACGAGCGATCATGACGCGGTTGCGTCCCGTCATCCGCCATCCCTCGGCGTGGCGGCCGATCTCGGTTCGCGGATGGAACACCGTGAGGTCCGGGCGGTATTCAATGGTCCAGCCGCGGTCGATCAGCCGCCACGCCAGTTCGACCTCCTCGTGCCCGTAGAACAATTCGCCCCAGTACCCACCCGCATCCTCGTACGCCTCCCTTCGGATCGCACATGCCCCACCGAGGAAGAGCGCCACCGACCCACCTTCATCAGGGCGGCGTCCACCCAGCCGAGGGACATGGCGACGGGCCGTGTGGCCGTCTTCATCGACGAGCCGAAGCGCGACCGCCCCCAATCCAGGAGCGGCGTCCAACGCTGCGACGATTCCGTCGCCGATCCCCTCCGACGCGACAGCGTCATCGTCGAGAAAGCCCACGATCGGCGCCTGCGTTTCCTTCAGCCCGAGGTTGCGCCCCGCCGGGATGCCAAGGTTTCGCCCCGTCTCGATCACTCGACCACGAGGGGCTGATGACACGGACCGGTCTGGAAGTGGTCCGTTGACGACCAACATCACCTCATGCTGCGAGACCGACGAGAGTGAGGCGGCGAGCGCCGTCGGTCGATCGCCTCGCGTGAGAACCACCCACACCATCGGCTCCATACCGAGTGACACTACCGAGGGCTCCGTTCGGCCGCGGAAATCGCTGGGTAGGCTCGCCAACGATGTCGACCTCCGTTTCCAGCGGGCTCCCGGAGCTGCGCGACGCTCATGCTTCGGCGAAGCTGGGCGTCTATCTGCGCGAGGTGATTGCTCGGCGTAGCTACATCTGGCACGTTGCGACCAACGATCTCAGACAGCGCCAAGTGAACAGCGTGCTGGGCAACCTGTGGCATCTCCTCAACCCTGCACTCACGATCGGTGTCTTCTTCCTGATCTTCGGCGTCGTGCTCAAGACGGACCGCGGCATCGACAACTTCTTCCTCTTCCTCACGACTGGCTTGTTCGTCTTCCAGTTCACCCAGAAGACGACACTCGCCGGCGCTAAATCGGTGGTAACGAACCGGGGCGTCATCAAAGCGGTGAGATTCCCCCGCGTCCTGCTCCCGGTCAGCGCCACGACCACCGAAGTACTCGCCCACGTGCCCAACTTCTTCGTGATCTACGTGGTTGCGTTGCTCACCGGCGAGGCCGTGAGCTTTCGCTGGATGCTCATGCCGCCCCTCTTTGCGATTCAAGCTGTCTTTACGCTCGGGGCCGCCATGTTCGCCGCCAGGTTGGCCCACCATTTCATCGACACGATCCAGCTGCTGCCCTTCTTCTTCCGACTGCTGCTCTACGCCTCGGGTGTGCTCTTCAGCGTCGATGCGTATGTCTCATCGGACAGCCCCTACCGGTTCATCTTCACAGCCAACCCGTTGTATTCGTACATCACGCTGCAGAGGTGGGCGGTGATGGGCGGCACGTTCCGCGCTGATCAGTTCGTGTACAGCATTGTGTGGGCCGTGGCCGCACTGCTGGTCGGCTTCTTCTTCTTCCGGAGCGCTGAGGAAACCTATGTCAGAGACTGAAGTCGGCTCCCAACTCGAAGGCACCCGACTAGGCGTACGACCTGTGTCGATCGTGGCACAGGACGTACACGTCGACTATCGCGTCTACGAGGAGTCCCGAATCACGGCACGCACTCTGTTCGAACGGGGTTTCCGGGGACGACGTTCAACCCATGTGCACGCTGTTCGAGGAGTGTCGTTCGAAGCTCGAATCGGCGACGCAATCGGCATCGTGGGCGCGAACGGTTCAGGAAAGAGCACACTGCTGCGGTCGATCGCTGGCCTGCAGTCCCTCAGCGCCGGCACCATGAAAGTTCGTGGCGAGGTCGGCCTACTCGGGGTGGGCGCTGCACTCAAGCCGAAACTGTCCGGCTACCGAAACGTCATGCTCGGCGGCTTGGCGCTCGGGCTCTCGACCGATGAGGTCGAGCGCATGATGCCGGAGATCATCGAATTCTCCGGACTTGGGGAGGCGATGCGCCGGCCCATGCAGACCTATTCGGCAGGAATGAAGGCACGCTTGGCGTTCTCGATTGCGACGCTCCGGATCCCGGACATTCTCCTGATCGATGAGGCGCTAGCGGTTGGCGATCGCGACTTCAAACGACGGAGTCTGCAGCGCCTCACCGAGATCCGCGATCAAGCGGGCACCATCGTCATGGTCACCCACAACCTCAACGAGATCAAGCAGAGCTGCACGCGGGCGATCTGGATCGATCAGGGAACCCTGATGGCAGATGGTGACGTCGAATCAGTCCTTGACGAGTACGAGCAGCGCTCCGATCAGTGAGCTGGGAGAGGGTCCGAACGGAACTCCGCTCTGCGGCGATCGATGCAGCTCGCTGGTCGGACCAGCAACTCGCCAATCGACTCGCTTCGACGAATGGAGTTCGTTCGTCAAGAGCGCGATCCTGGGTTGCACGACGCTTCGCTGGTTGGTTGGCCGGAGCCGCTCGGCGAGCAGAAGGAGCACGACTTCACGGCACAGCGATTGCGGCCGCCCAGTTGAGCTTGCTGCTTCGATCCGACGACGACGTTCTCGCCCTTGCTGTTCGGGCGCAACGTCTCTCCGGGTCTACCCATTGGATGCCGAGCGTGCCCGATGAGCGCGTCGACACGACACCCTCGCTCGCGGTCGAGGCGGCGTACCGCTCGGTCGAGTCCGGCGAGTTCGACGCCGCCTGCGAGCTGGCGGCGACGGCGATGTCTTCCGACACGGCCACCGTCACATACGAGGCAGGGCGGGCCGTTGCTTCCGCGGCGGCTCTTCGCGGGGGCTATCGGTCGACGGACTTCGAACTCCACTCGGCATTGATGAAGCGAACGATCCGACTCGAGCCTTCACATCAGCATGCGCGATATCACCTGATTCGGGTAGCGATCCGAGCCCAGGACTGGCCGACGGCCTTCCGCGCTGCTCGTGCGCCCGAACTCGCTGTCGCCGTCGCCCGCGACCACGTCGGGTGGGATGGGATACTCGTCGGCCTCCGGGACGGGCCGAGTTGCGCCGACGCCTGGTTCGTCGCCTCCTGGTATCTCCACGCTCAAGGTCAACTGGTTCGCGCGCACCAAGCCAAGGTCGAGTACGCCAGAGCAATCTTGGCGGGACCGCCGCATCAGCTCCGACGCGCACGCGCCCTCGCCTTTCTCGAGCGATACGACGAAGCCGTCAGTGCGGCTCTCGCGGGAGCACGTGTTCGTTCGAGCCGCGACGAGGCGATGTGGCTCGTCGCGGACATCGGGCTGGCTGATCCGAGCTCGAGCGTGGTCAACGGTGGCAACTCGATCGCTCCCCTCGGTGGCCGCCTCGACCGGTGGTATCGCCGCCGGTCCGTCGTGGTTGTTGGCCCGACAGCTCCTGACAACCCCGACTGGTCAGAGATCGCCGAACACGAGGTCATCGTTGCTCCGAAGCTCACCGTCGAGCGGGCCGAGCAGCTTCGCGACGCCGGCGCCCGAACGATCATCACCTATCTCACTGGTGTCAGCGAAGCCATGCTGGCCGAGAAGTACGCAACCTCGCTCGACGTCTTCGATGCCATTGTGGTTCGCCCGAACGACGATCTGCGACACTCCGGACTTCGAAGTCGCGAGGGCGTCACGCGGTCGAGTGGCGAGCCTCGCCATCTCCTTGACGCATCGTCCTTCGCGATCCCCCGGATTGCCTATGACGTTCTCAGGTCGTCACCCGCTCAGCTATCGATTCGTCATGCCGACCTCTTCGTGACGGGCCGATATGACGAGGGCTACCGTCAGGAGCTGAACATGGCGGAACGGACCGGGATCGTACTCAATCTCGATGGATACGGTCACGATCTCGTTGCCGACCACCAGCTACTCGCATCGCTGAAGCGCAAGGGGCTCATCGACGTCGATGATCGGCTCGCCGAGACGCTTCGGCTGGCACCAATCGACTACCTGACGAAGGTGCAGGCCAACCGGTCGGGTGCCTGACGACGGAAGTCTGTGTCAACGCGGCAGCGGCTGAGAGGCGCTAGCCTGCCGACGGCTGGCGGAACCCCCACTCTCAACGCCCTATGAATCGTCTTCGACCCGACCTCGCCGAACTGGACACCGACCGACCGCTGCTGGTCGTCGGACCCCGTGTGCGGCCGGTAGACGTCGACTTCGAACGACTACCCGCCGACCCGATCATCTTCCGCTGCGGCCCGCTCGATCCAGATTCCATCAGGCTCTGGGGCTCGCAGGTCGACGGCTACTTTCCCGACTCGAGCGGTCGACGTTCGGCCGGACGCGCGGTTGACGGCCGTTTCTCGATCGGCCTCGTCTTCGCTGACACCGACATCAGCGGGTCAGAAGCTGTCGACTGGTGCGACATCGTCAGCCACGAGCCAGAGCTCGCCCGGTTGTTGATGCGAAGCCACCGTCCCGGGGTCGTACCGACGATGGTCGCGACAGGCGTCTGTCTCGGCTTCACCGATATCCGCATCATCGACAGCGACTTCGGTTCACTCGCCGACAACCGGACGTGGATCGACCCTCTCGCCAACTCGGGGCCTGGCCGCAGCGAGACGTCGCCCGGTTCCGAGCGTCCAGCGGGCCATGACGTGTCGACCAGCTTGCGGTTTCTCCTCTCCTGTCGAGACGCTCGCGACGGAGTACGTGTCACAGATGCGTCGCTCGGTCATGCCTACCGCCGATTTCTCTCACGGTCGGCGATCATGCCGCCAGGCGATCGGTTCACGCCAGGGCTCGATCCCGATCCTCCGTACGCCATTCGACGGATCGGCGGCAACGATCTCCGATGCGCTTTCGTGACCGTCTGCGACAACACCGAGTACCTGTGGGGAGTGCGCGCTCTGGCAAACTCGCTGGCACGTCACAGCGACGTTCCGTTGATCCTACTGACGCCACCCTCCCTCGATCTGAACACCGCCGAGTTCGATCATCCGAATGTTCGACCCATTCCCACGACGTCGCTTCAGAATCCACGCATCGGGAGGCGGCATCAACAGCGCTTCTTGAACACCTACACGAAGCTGAACACGTTCGCTCTGTCATTTCTTGACCGCGCCGTCTACCTCGATGCGGACACGATCGTACTCCGGCCGATCGAGCACCTCTTCGAGCATGAGCACTTCGCGGCGGCTCCCGACATTGGGCTCCGCATCGAGAGCCACGCGTTCAATAGTGGCGTATTCGTCTGCCAGCCCTCCGGGGCCGACTTCGAACGAATGCTCGACGCGATCCCGACGACCGAATCGTACGACGGCGGCGATCAAGGCTTCCTGAACGCGTTCTTCGACGACGTCGACTGGCTACCGCTCGAGTCGAACGTGTTGCGTCGGATTCAAACCTCGCTGCCGGATCTGTACCGAGAGGACAAGGCCATGGTCATCCACTATGTCGGTGACAAGCCCTGGACCACCCGGCCCGGAACCGAGTGGTCACCACTCGACCACCTGTGGTTCGGGTCGTTGAGCGAAGCCGACAAGGTCCGTTTCATCGTCAAGGTGCGATCCGCCCTCAATGGCGAGACGACGAGCTTCGACGTGACGGGCGTCAGCAAGGTCGGGAGTTCGAGTGATGCGATCCAAAGGGCCGCCCGTCAGGCGCTTCGCGACGCCCGAGCCCGAGGGGACCGAGGTGACCTCGTCGGACTCGAGGTGCTGAGGACCGGTCGCGCCGACATCGCAGAGGAGATGGGACGCCAGCTGCTGGCTATCAAGTCGACGTCATCGCGTGATCGAATGCTGCTCATCCAGGCGCTTCGCGCCCAGGGCAAGTGGCTCGCCACGGCCAAGGAGATGGCCACGTACGTCGCCGTCAAGGCTCGCAACGCCTACGTCACGGCGGCGAGGAGTCGGCGGTGAAGCGGCTGTTTGTAATCGGCGGCCAGTTCAGCTACCTGAACGCTCTGTCGTCTGGACCAATCCTGCCCGGCGACGACATCACGCTCCTCGTGCTCTTCACCTACGATCAGCAGAACGAGCGACGGGTCAGGCGGGAGTTGAACGCCGTACATCCGGCGAACAACATCCGGTTCTTGTACGAACCGAGCGACTACAACCGTCTGCTCGGTGATCGCAAGTGGATGCAGGACCTCTGCGACGATCCGGCCGAGGTCAGGATGTTCTTCACCCACAACACGTGGTTGCACAATCGAGTCTTTTCGGCCTATCCCGACGCCTCGATCGTCCTCTATGAGGAAGGCATGGCCTCGTACTATCCGGGGCTGATAGATCGCTACGACGCGTTCGATCGCATCGACCACATCAGCCTGCACAACTACCTCGGCCGATTCCACAGCCTCGACGCACTGCGCTACCCCGATCTCTACCGCAGTATCGACCCGGAGACCTTCGTCAACTACCTCGGCAGGCTGCCGACCCCGAGCGACGCCGACCGGCTGGCCGACGACATGGTGGTTCTCACCGAGCAGTATCTGTTCAAGAAGGGCGACGCATTCGACATTTCGACGCTTGCCGATGAGTTTGCAGTCGCGATCGCCGACATCGTTGATGCGGGATTCCGGGTGGGGTACAAGAAGCATCCTCGAGACTCGACCGACCTCTGGAGCTACGTGTGGGCGCGCCTTGATGATCGTCATCGAGGCGCCGTCGAAGTCCTCGGTGGAGAATTCTTGTTGGAGCGCGCCCTGATGGAACATCGTCCTGCGGCGGTTGCAGGTGTGAGTTCCACGTCGCTGCTTTCGTCGCCGCACTTGTTCGATGTGCCGAGCTTTCGCGTCCCGTCATCGGGCCCGCTGACAATCGCCGAACCCATCGCTCCCGAACGTGAGGGCATCGTCTTCAATCACCTTGCAGTGTTGGGCCGGCTACCGAGCACCGAGCTGTTCTCGGATCCGACAGCCATCCAACGTCCGGATCTGCGGTTCTCCGAACACGTCGCAGGCGCTCCGTCCGTTCTTGACGACCCAATGCTCGCCGCTTTCCTCGGCGTTCGGTTCGGGCCGGATTTCGTTCGTCTGCTCCGCGATGTGTCTCACCCCGATGTCGACCTCGTTTCGTTCGACCTCTTTGACACGCTCGTCGACCGCCCGGCGCTCGAGCCTCGAGATCTGCACTATCTGCTCGATCGCTCGGCCGCTTCGGACCTCGCTCCCTACCTTCGATACAGCAATGCTCGGCTCAAGGTGTTCAGCCGACTCGACACCGAATCCGCCCGCACTGGTGGTCGACCCAACGAATACACGCTCGACGATGTGGAGCGAGTGTTGGCCAGCGACTTGGCCGTCAGCGCGGACGTTGCTCGCTCGCTCCGTAGGGCCGAAGTCGATCTAGAGTCCCGTCTGATCGCTGCACGACCATCAGGGACGATTCTGGCGCTGACTGCGCGAACGGCGAACAAGCAAGTGGCAGTCGTCACGGACACGTACTTCGACGATGACGAACTCGAGCAGGTCGCGCTCCGACATCTTCCGTTTCGGGCCGATCTGATCCTGAGCTCTGCGGTGGAACAACTCAGGAAGGCAGACGACGGTGAACTCTTTGGTCGCTTGGTCGATCGCAGCGGAGTCCCGGGTTCCCGAATCTTGCACATCGGTGACAACCGCATCGGCGACGTGAACAATGCAACCAAACGTGGACTCCAAGCACGGCATGTTCCCAGCGCGGCGGACGTGTTCCGATCGTCGCCAGGTCTCGGCGGCATCTGGAAGGGAGTAAGGATCGAGCGGGGCATGTCCCTGCTCCTCGGCCTCGTCGCACGGCGGCTGTGTCCTGCTCCTGGGGCACTCGTGTCTCCCGCCAGCCGCTCTGGTGGCACCGGCTTCTCGCTGGGGTACAGCATGGTCGGGCCCGCGCTGTTCTCCTGGTCACGCTGGCTACTCGACCAAGCCGCCGAACGAAGCAACGATTCGCTGCACTTCGTCGCACGCGACGGGTGGATTCCGTACGAGATCTGTCAGCGTCTTCAGGCGGTCGATCCCGCTCGTTCGACGCCGGAGCTCCGCTATCTCTTCGGTTCGAGATCCGCCTACCTATCAGTGTTCGGCGACGACCCGGGTCACGTCAGCTACACCGAGTTCGTACACGGGCTCAGCCCGCAGAACACTGTACGAAACACCCTCGTCCGGCGTTTCGGCGTGTCGACGGCCGAGATGGTCGCAAGTCGCTTCGAGGCAGCCGGCTTCGGCCTTGATGAAGAGATCGGTGGTCCGCGCGCGTCGCTCTTCGTCGACGTCTTGCGACAGTGTTCGGACTCGATCGCACTCGCCAATGCCGAGCGGGCCGAGACTGCACGTGAGTACTATCGGTCAGAACTCAAGGGATTCGAGCGTCCCGCCGTTGTCGACTTCGGCTACAGCGGCTCCTCCCAGCGCGGCGTCGGATACTCGCTCGGCCACAACGTGGACGGCTACTTCTTCGTCACGATGGAGCACGCCACCGAATATGCTGCCATCACCGGGGCAACGACCGTTCCCTACTCCGACGACAACGCCTTCTTCGCGAACGGCGCGTTCATCGAATACCTGATCACCGATCCGAGCTTGCAGGAGTGCCTCGGATTCGAACGGCTCGGCGACCGCATCGTGCCCACGCTCGGACCACAGGAGCCGTTCGATCCACTTCGCCACGAGATTCATCGCGGTGTACGCGAGTTCCTCGACGATCTCTTCTCGACGTTCGGGGCGGACACCTGGCAACTCACTGCCCGACCGGCGATCGGTCACCGAGCGCTGAGTTGGCTCGTATCACGGCCCGATCGAACCGACGCTCTGCTCTTCGCGGGCCGACGACACGAGGACACCATCGGCTCGAATCGCGGTGACGTGCTCCGCTACTGGGAGCCGGGCCGTACCGCTCTCGAGGCAAGCTGATCGCGTAGTCGACGGGCGGCGCCACGAGTCAAGTGTCTCGTCCGCTTGACAATTGGGAAACTGCGGGCGCTGCGGCCGAGGGCACCGATCCGGGCGTTCGCGCGCGAGCGGCGGGCGGCAGCGCGCTCTTCCGCTGCCATCGAAGCGCCAGACCCGGGTACGGCCCGGCCTCCTAGCGCGCGTTGGCGGACAATCGCCAACTCGGACGTCACGTCGTCGTCGAGCTCGTCGACGGAGAAGAGCACGTTGTGGTACCCGCGGTACTCGTACTCGTGGCCGTCCTCGTATCGCAGCTCACTGTCGAGCCGCCGCAGCTGCCCGTC
>NZZV01000208.1 GCA_002698945.1 Acidimicrobiaceae bacterium | reverse complement strand
GACCCGGATATTGCAGTGGTGGGTTGTGGTGGGTTCGTTGTTGGTTGATCGGGTCGTCGGTCGGGGTCTTGGGTTGGTGGTGTTGGTGGCTGGTTGCCCGGGGGCGCGTTGATCCAGCGTGTGGTGTCGTGGGTGGTGCCGGTTGCCGCCGAGGGTTGCCTGTCCGGTTCAGGCGTATGCGGGCAGGGTTCGGATGCGGGTGAGCGCTTCGATGAACGCGTCGGCCCAGGCGTGCGAGCGGGGGATGCGTAGCCAGAGTTGGCGGGCGTGGCGCACGATTCGGGCAGCGACGTTGAAGAACGCGAGTCGGAGGCGTTTGCCGCGGCAGCGGGCGAAGCTGGCGGGTAGCGCGAGGTGTCGGATCCAGCGGGCGACGTTGTGGGCGAGCGCGCTGGCGTGCCACCACAGCCAGTTCCCGGAGAAGTTCTGGACCGGGGCGTGGATCAGCCCGAAGTCTTCTTTGAGTTGGCGGATGGTGTCTTCGGGGATCCCGCCGCGGAGCCGGTGATGGGCTTCTACGTGCTCGGCGGGAGCGAACATCGCCGGCAGGTTGGTGACGATTGCGTGGAACCGCCAGCCGTCGAGATCGTCGAAGCACAGTTGCTCGCCAGCGCTGGTGCGCTGTCGGCGCACGATCAACCGCAGCAGCCGACGCTGTTGACCGCGACGTGACTCTCCGATCTCGATCAGAGTTTCGGCGATCTCGGATCCTTTGGCGGCCTCGGCGCTCAGTGCCGGCACCCACCGGGTCTGGGGATCCTGGGCCAGTGAGCGCACCGCAGCTGCGATGTTCGAGCGTTGCGGCGCAGTGATCGAGAACACGGCATCGAGCTGCTCGCAGACGTTGAAGACATCGTGTCGGTAGCCAGCCGAGTCGACCCGCACCCACAGGTTCTTCGTGTCGCGGACCGCGGCGGGGATCGCCGCTGCGCACTCACGGATGAACCCGGCGATCCCCCGACCGGGATGGGCGCTGCCACCCCGGGCACGCAACGCCAACACGTCACCGGTCTCACCGCACACCCCGATCAACGGCGACAGGCCAACCTCGCCCCGATACCCGAACTTCGAGCCCTGCTTGTTCGGCCCGTACGTGTCGACCGAGGTGGCGTCCGGATCGATCGTCACCAACCCACCAGACGGCCCTGCACCCAGCGCCCACGCCCGAGCCAGCATCGTGCGGTTCACCGCAGCAGCCTTGTGCACCCGCCCGAAATCGGCTTCGTCCAAGAACCGGAACAACGTCGTGTGCGAAGGGAACGCGTGCTCACCGCGCAACGCCTCGGTCGCCCCTTCCAGCAGCGACCGGTCCGACAAGAACTCACCACCAGCAAGGAGCACCTCCACCAACGTCCGATAGCACTCCCCACCCGTGTACCCACCCGGCCCGATCGGACGCAGCACCCGTTCATCGGCCACCCCGACCAGGTTCAACCGATCCAGCAACGGCCCCCACAACGCGACACCAGCCACCCCGGTCACCTCCTCATCGGCCACCTCGACCTTGACCCGGGTCACCTCCCGGCACGGCCGAGCACTGATCTCACCAACTTCGAACAACGGCGCGGTAACGTTCACCTGTCAGGTGCTCCTTCGACTGGAACGGTCTTGTTGTCGCAAACAACATCGTCCCAGGCGGCGGAGCACTTGCCGCGTCAATCACAACCCCCTGACCAGCGCGAACTGCAATATCCGGGTCTGACATCAACCGACCATCAACCGACTCGTCAGCCGGTGGGGCGTTGGCGGTAGAACTCGGCCAGCCGTTCGTACACCCGCGGGAGGCGCTCACGCAGATCGTCGGGACGGGTGAAGAACACCTCGCTCGTCACCGCGAAGTACTCCGCCGGGCTCGACGCACCGTACATCCGCACCAGGCCGTCCGATCCGCGGCGCCGGAGCCGGCGGAAGTTCGTGCCGATCGTCTGGGTCCACTGTTCGCGAGCCGATCGCGACGGCAGGGGTGGCATGCCGTCGGCGGCGCCGTCCAGCTGGTCGAGCTTGTGTGCGAATTCATGGATCACCACGTTGGTGCCGCGTCCGCGACCGTTCGCCTGTCGCTCGACGGTTCGCCAGTCGAGCACGACGGGCCCGCGGCCGTGGCCGGACTGTCCGGCGAGTCGCCGTGGCGAGGCGTCGACGGATCCCCGAACCGGCCCGGGCCGCTCGCGGTCGAGGTAGGTGCCGTCGCGGAACACGACGGCGGTGACCAGATGGAACGGTGCCTCGCGCGGTTCGTAGGCGGCGACCATCAGGGCGGCGAAGGCCGTCGTCGTATCGATCATCGATTCGGTCAACTCGAGGCCCCGGGCAGCTTCCCAGCGCACCCGACGCCGCAGGTCACGTCGGTGCCACTCGTACCGCTCGAGGTCGGCGTCGGTCAGCCACGGGGCGTCGATCGTCGCGAGCACGTGCACAGTCTGCCCGTCACCCGGTAGAAATCGTGTCGCGGTGTCGCCCGCCACGCGCGACCCTTGCAAGTGACATGTCCCGACGCTCCGGCCACCAGGCCCGCCCCGATGCCCACACGGCGCGCGCCGCCCGCCGCGACGAGGATCGCGCGGCCCGAGCGTCGTTGCTCGCCTCGATCGTCGGGTCGCGTCCGATCGAGGTGCCGGAGACGCTGCCGATCGCCGAACGTCGCGACGAGCTGGTCGCGGCGATCCGAAACCATCAGGTGGTCGTGGTCGCCGGCGAGACGGGCTCGGGCAAGAGCACTCAGCTCCCCAAGCTCTGCTTGGAGGCCGGGCGTGGCGTGGACGGCATGATCGGACACACCCAGCCCCGTCGGGTCGCAGCCAGGACCGTCGCCGAGCGCGTCGCCGACGAACTCGGCACGGCTGTCGGTGACGGCGTGGGCTACTCGGTGCGGTTCAGTGATCGGGTGACCCCGGCGACGCTGATCCGGGTGATGACCGACGGCATCCTGCTCAACGAGTTGCAGCGCGATCGAGAGCTCCGGCGCTACGACACGATCATCATCGACGAGGCGCACGAACGCAGCCTCAACATCGACTTCCTGCTCGGCTACCTCAAGCAGCTGCTGCCCCGACGGCCCGATCTGCACGTCATCATCACGTCGGCGACGATCGACACCGAACGGTTCGCCGAGCACTTCGCCGATGCCGACGGCGAACCCGCCCCGGTGTTCGTGGTCGAGGGTCGGACGTACCCGGTCGAGGTGCGGTACCGGCCGTACGGCGCCGACAACGACGACGAGCCGGACGACCGGCGCGACCAGGTGCGTGCGGTCATCGACGCGATCGACGAGCTCGAACGTGAGGGTCCCGGCGACGTGCTGGTTTTCCTGAGCGGCGAGCGCGAGATCCACGACATCGCCGACGCCCTGCGCGACGAGCGCCGCTCCGGGCTCGAGGTGCTGCCGCTGTACGCCCGGCTGTCGGCGCACGAACAGCACCGGATCTTCGAACCGCACCGCGGGCGGCGCGTCGTGCTCGCCACCAACGTCGCGGAGACCTCCATCACCGTGCCGGGGGTCCGCTACGTCGTCGATGCGGGCATCGCTCGCATCTCCCGCTACAGCCGTCGGTTGAAGGTCCAGCGACTCCCGATCGAGCCGGTGTCGCAGGCGTCCGCCGACCAGCGCGCGGGTCGATGCGGTCGTGTGGCACCGGGCATCTGCATCCGTCTCTACGCCCAGGACGACTACGAGCAACGCACCGAGTTCACGGAACCGGAGATCCTCCGCACCAATCTCGCCTCGGTCATCCTGCAGATGACGGCCATCGGTCTGGGTGACGTGTCGCGGTTTCCGTTCGTCGAGCCGCCCGATCCGGCCGCGATCCGAGACGGCGATCAGCTCCTCGACGAACTCGGCGCCGTCCGCCACGACGGCGACCGGCGATCGCTCACGAAGATCGGTCGGCAGCTCGCGCGGCTTCCCGTCGATCCGCGCCTCGGCCGGATGGTGATCGAAGCCGAGCGGTACGGGTGCGTGCGTGAGGTGCTCGTCATCGCCTCTGCCCTGTCGATCCAGGACGTGCGCGAGCGGCCGCGCGAGCAGCCGGAACGGGCCAACGAACTTCACGCACGGTTCCGCGTCGACGGGTCCGACCTGCTCGGCATCGTCGAGCTGTGGGACTACCTGCGCGATCGTCAGCGTGAGCTGTCCGGCAATCGGTTCCGCCGGATGTGTCACGACGAGTTCCTGCACTACCTCCGGGTGCGCGAGTGGCGCGACCTCTACAGCCAGCTGCGCCAGGTGGCCGGTCAGCTCGACATCCGCCCCTCGGTCGAGGCGGCGCACCCCGACCATGTGCACCGCGCCCTGCTGGCGGGTCTCCTGACCCAGATCGGTATGCGCGACGGCGACGGTCGCGAGTTCCGCGGGATACGCGACTCCCGTTTCGTGATCGCTCCGGGATCGGTGTTGTCGAAGCGACCTCCGCGCTGGGTGATGGCCACCGAACTGGTGGAGACCGACCGCATCCGTGCCCGCCGGGTCGCGACGATCCAGCCCGAGTGGGCCGAGTCGATCGCGGGCGACCTCGTGAAACGGTCGTACGGCGAACCGTGGTGGGACGACGCGCAGGGGCGTGCCCTGATCGGCGAGACGGTCACGCTCTACGGACTCCCCATCGTGTCGAACCGAACGGTCGGACTCGACCGGGTCGACGCCCGGCTCGCCCGCGAACTGTTCATTCGGCGCGCCCTCGTCGCGGGGGAGTGGGACGCTCGGCACGACTTCATTGCCGAGAACGAGCGGTTCCGGCAGCGGGTCGCGCTGCTCGAGGCGCGTGTCCGTCGGACCGATCTGCTCGACGACGAGGCGCTGGTCGAGTTCTTCGACGCCCGGATCCCGGAGCGTGTCGCGTCGGCGCGTGCGTTCGACCGATGGTGGCGCGATGCGAGGACGGACGATCCGACCCTGCTCGATCTCGACGGTTCGGTGCTCGCGAATCGGTCGGGGATCCGCCTGGCCGACTACCCGGACCGCTGGAGCGCCGGTACGGCCGGCTATCCGATCGTGTATCGCTTCGACCCTGGTGGACCACTCGACGGGGCGTCGGTCACGGTGCCGCTCGCCGAGATCAACCAGCTCGACGACGCCGGCTTCGACTGGCTGATCCCGGGCTACCGGTTCGAGCTGGTCGACCTGCTGGTCCGGTCGCTCCCGAAAGACGTCCGACGCGAACTCATCCCGATGACGGAGACCGCTGCGGCCGCCGCCGAGCGACTCGACACGTCGCGACCGACGCTGCGCGAGGCGCTCGCCGCAGCGCTCACCGAGGTGTCCGGCGTGTCGGTGCGGCCCGACGACTTCTCGACCGATCGGTTGCCGACGCACCTGCGACTCCACATCGTGGTCGTCGACGATCAAGGACAGGTGGTCGACGCCGGCGACGATCTGGCGGCCATCCGGCGACGGCAGGCGGGTGAGGCACGTTCTGCGCTCGCGAGTGCCGTTCCGATCGACGAACGGCGCGACATCGTCCGGTGGGACGACATCGGTCGTCTCGACCGGGTCGTCGAGACGACGTCGCCGACCGGCAACGTCGTGCGCGCATTCCCGACCCTGCTCGACCGCGGCGACCGCGTCACGTTGCGCGTCGTCGACAACGAGTCGCTGCAGCGCCGAGCGATGCGCGGCGGCGTCCGACGACTGCTGCTCATGGCGGCGGCGCCGACGGTGAGCAAGATCGAGCGCACCCTCGGTCAGTCCGCGAAGCTGTCCGTGGCAGCGAGCCCGGTGCTGCTGGCCGACCTCACCGCCGAGTGCATCGACGCCGCCGTCGACGCCGTGCTCGCCCGCTACGAACTGCCGTGGGACGAGGCCGCGTTCGCGACCATCGAGCGGGCGGTACGCGACGATGCGCCGCAACTGGCCGCCGACGCGCTGGCCGAGGCGGCCGACGTGATCGCCGCCGCCGAGCGGGTGCGGTCCCGGCTGTCGGCGCTCACCGCCGACGCGCTGCAGCCGACCGTCGCCGACGCACGGGCACATCTCGATCGTCTGGTCGCCCCCGGCTTCGTCGGGAGGAGCGGTCTCGAGCGACTCCCCCACGTGCATCGGTACGTCCGCGGGATCGAGTACCGCCTCGACCACCTGTCGGGAGACGTGCCGCGCGATCAGCGACGAATGGCGGACGTCCGACCGGTCGAGCGCGAACTGGCCGATGCGATCGAGCGGGCCGGCCGCATCGACGACGCCCTGCGCGACATCGCCTGGATGGTCGAGGAGTTGCGGATGAGCGTCTTCGCCCAACCGCTCGGCGTCCACGGCCCCGTCAGCCCCAAACGCATCCGCACCGCCCTGAACCGCATGTAGCGACAGATGGTGTCGGATACCTCCTGTCCGTCTCCTGAACTGCGACTTGGCAACGGCCGGACAGGAGGTATCCGACACCATCTGTCCGGTGGCGCTGGCGTACGGTGCGGAGATGGTGGATTCGGGGCGGGGGTGGCTCACGGTCGTGGCGGCGTTCCTGTCGTCGGCGGTCACCCTCGGCACCGCGTACAGCTTCGGTGCGTTCTTCGAGTCGATGAGCGACGAGTTCGGGTCCGAGCGCGGTGCGACGGCGGTGATCTTCGGCCTCACCACGTGTGCGTTCTTCGTGCTCAGCATCATCACCGGCCGTCTGATGGATCGCTTCGGGCCGCGCCTCGTGCTCGCCATCGGTGCGGTGTCGTTGTTCGTCGGCCTGATGCTCACGAGCCGCGTCGACTCGCTCGGCCCCGGTTATCTGACGTACGGCCTCGGGGTCGGCATCGCCGCGGCGTGCGGCTATGTGCCCATGGTCGCCATGGTCGGCGGCTGGTTCGTCCGCCAGCGTGCGTTCGCCGTCGGCGTCGCCGTGGCCGGGATCGGCGTGGGCACGCTCGTGATGTCGCCGCTCGCCGCGGCGCTCATCGAGCGGTACGGCTGGCGCGACACGTACGTGATCTTCGCGATCGGCGGTGCGGCCGTGCTGGTGCTCTGCATGCCGCTCGCTGCGCCGCCGCCCGGCGACGGTTCGCCGCAGCCGTCTCGCTTCGCCGACGCCGCCCATAGTCGGGTGTTCCGTCGCCTGCACCTGTCGTCGTTCTTCCTCGGGTTGGCGCTCTTCGTGCCGTTCGTGTTCGTCGGCCAGTACGCCAAGGACGAGGGCGTCGGATCGGTCCAGGCGGCGGTGCTCGTGAGTGTGCTCGGCGGCGCCAGCGTGGTGTCTCGTCTGGGCTTCGGTGTGCTCGATCGACGATTCGGGTCGTTCCGCCTCTACCGCACCTGCTACGTCATCCACGGTCTGAGCTTCGTCGTGTGGCTGGTGGCCGGATCGTCGTATGCCCTGATGGTGCTCTTCGTGCTCGTGCTCGGCACGGGCTACGGCGGTTTCGTCGCGCTCGGACCGATCGTCGTCGCCGACCGGATGGGTGTGGCCGGACTCGGGTCGATCCTCGGGATCCTCTACACCGCGCCCGGCATCGGCGCCCTGATCGGTGCCCCGGCGGCC
The DNA here is from genome assembly GCA_002698945.1 of Acidimicrobiaceae bacterium. Classification (GTDB taxonomy): domain Bacteria; phylum Actinomycetota; class Acidimicrobiia; order Acidimicrobiales; family Ilumatobacteraceae; genus Ilumatobacter. The sequence goes on along the minus strand of NZZV01000208.1, from coordinate 86,261 downwards.
GGATGGATCATCGACGAGACGGGCACCTACACCTGGTCGATCGTCGTGTGCATCGCGATGTGCATCGTGTCGGTCGTGCTGCTGCTCGGTCTGCCGACCACCGTCGACGGTCGCCTAGAACGCTCCGCCAACGCCAAGGGCTGACGCACAGATGGTGTCGGATCCCTCCCGTGCGGCGACCTGGACGGGGGCACGATCGGTGGGCACGGGAGGGATCCGACACCATCTGTGCTAGCGGTGGGGTTCGAAGGTGCGGATGGCGTCGACGGCGGCGTCGTGATCGTCGGTCAGGACGAGGAGGTCGCGGTACGGCCGCTCACCGGCGAGCGAGGTGAGCAGCGGCCAGACCGGCAGGACCTCCGACCAGTAGGCGACGTCGATCAAGACCATTGGTGACGGTGCGCCGTAGCTCTCGTAGTGGTTCTGGGTCGCTTCCTGGAAGATCTCCTGCACCGTGCCCGCCGAGCCGCGGGTGAACAGCACACCGTGGGTGGCCACCGCCAGCAGACCCTCCTCGCGCACACTGTTCGCGAAGTACTTGGCGATCTTCGTGGCGAACGCTGCCGGCGGCTCGTGGCCGTACATCCAGGTCGGAATCCCGATCGAGTGGAACGTGGGATCGGGCACCGGCCAGCGCTCGCGCACGGCGAACGCGCGGTGCAGCCAGTCGTCGTCGGCGTACTCCTGGCCTGGCCTCGCGCCGAAGGGGCGCGGTGCCAACACGGCGAGTGCTGCCTCGAGGTCGTCGTCGGCGAAGTGCGCCATCCACGCTCCGAGGTGGGTGGCTTCCATCGCGCCCGGGCCGCCGCCGGAGAGCATCGTGTAGCCGTCGCGGGTCAGGGTGCGCGCGATCCGAGCCACGGCCGCGTAGCCGGGTGCCGACCGTTCGAGACCGTGTCCACCCATGATCGCCACCGAACGGGTGCCGGCGAGTGCGTCGTGGAGTGCCTCGGTGATCGAGTGGTCGTGGAGCCGTCGTGCGAGGCTCTCGTCGATGGCCGGGGGATGCTGGCGTCCGGTGCGTTCCCAGTGCCGGTACACCAGCGCGTCGAACGTGGCGTCGTACCCGTCGGGGCGCCCCGGGTCGAAGCCGGCGAACAGCTCGTCGGGGGTGTAGAGGCGGGCGCGATGTGCGGTGTACGGCCGCTCGGGCCGGTCGCGCACGATGGCCGCGCCCGTCGTGGTGAGGAAGCCGGCCTGCGCCGGGGTGAGCAGGCACGAGAGGAACAGGCAGCCGTCGAACGAACCGTCTTCGAACCCCGGGGCGTCGCGCAGATCGAGGGCGCGCAACGCGGCAGGTGGGCGGGGGGAGGGACCCGTCGCCCACGCGATCGCCGAGTCGAGGCTGTCGATTTCGAGCACGCCGAAACGGTAGTGGTCCGCTCGCCGGGCGACGCGGGGAGCTGGTCGGATCACCGTGTTCGGTGGCGGTCGCGGCTGATCGCGGGGCTCGCCGTTCGGGACTTCCGACTCTTTTCGTTTCCAATGTGTTGCGCCGCCGTTCGATTTCTGCAAGCGTTTACAGTTGGTCCGCACATCAGCGCGGATCGTGAACCGAGAGCGGTTCCACGCCGCTCGAGAAAAACGCTTCCGTCGCCCAGGCGGCGGAGGGGGAGGATCCAACCACATCATGAAGCGCAATTGGACGAAGCCGGTCGTGGCCGTCGTCGCGTTGTCGCTCGTCGCCGCCGCGTGCGGTGACGACGACGAACCGGCTGCCGACGAACCGACCGAAGACACCGCCGACGCCGGTGACGACACCGAGGACACCACTGCTGACACCGAGGGTGGCGATGGTGCAGCGGGCGAGAGCCTGCTCGACGGGGCCATCCCGTGCGAGAACCAGCACGAGGGCAAGACCGTTTCGGTCTTCTCGCCCGTCCGTGACAGCGAGAACGACACCCCCGTCGCCGACTTCGTCGCCGGCTACGACCCGTTGGTCGAGTGCACCGGTGTCGAGATCGACTGGCAGGGCACCGACCAGTTCGAGACCGAGATCAACGTGCGTCTCCAGGGTGGCGATCCGCCCGACGTCATCGACTACCCGCAGCCGGGCCTCATGGCGAACCACGTCGAGTCCGGCTACCTGACCGCGCTGCCCGACGATCTCGCCGAGAGCACGGCCAACGACTTCATCTCCGGCTGGGACAGCTACGCCACCTTCGACGGCACGGTGTACGGCATCCCGGGTCGGTCGAACGTGAAGTCGCTCGTCTGGTACAGCCCGACGGCGTTCGCCGAGGCCGGCTACGAGGTCCCGACCACGCTCGAGGGCCTCAAGGAGCTGTCCGACCAGATCGTCGCCGACGGCGGCGTGCCCTGGGGCGTCGGCGCCGAATCGGGTGTCGCGACGGGCTGGGTGCTCACCGACTGGATGGAAGACTTCATGCTCCGTGTCAACGGTGAAGAGGTCTACGACCAGTGGGTCAACCACGAGATCCCGTTCAACGACCCGCAGGTGCTCGACGTCGTCAACGCCGTCGGCGAGTACGTCAAGAACCCCGACTACCTCGGTGGCGAGAACAACGTCAAGGCGATCGCCACGACCAAGTTCCAGGACGGCGGCCTGTGCGTCGCCACGGGCGAGTGCTACATGCACCGTCAGGCCAGCTTCTACTCGACGCTGTTCCCCGAAGGCACCGAGATCGGCCCCGAAGCCGACGTGTGGTACTTCTACCTGCCGAGCCCGGAGGGTGGCCCGAACTACCTCCTCGGCGCCGGTGACATCTACGCCGCGGGCACCGACAAGCCCGAGACGATGGACGTCCTGCGGTACACCGGTTCGGTCGACTACCAGACCTACATGGTGAACACCCGTGGCGAGCTGTCGCCGCACCTGGCGATCGATCCGGCTGCGATCGAAGACGAGCTGATCCGCGGCCTGTCCGAGCTGCAGCTCGGTGCCGACGTGTTCCGCTTCGACGCCTCCGACCTGATGCCCGGCGCCGTCGGCGCCGGCTCCTTCTGGACCGAGGTGACCGCCTGGGTGATCGACTCGATCGACGCTCAGACGTTCGTGAACAACGTCGAGGACAGCTGGCCGGCCAGCTGACCGGTCCACCGATCACGACGTCGACCGACGTCATCTGAAAGGGGCCGGGGCATCGCCCCGGCCCCTTTCGCATCCATCGCACGGGTGGCGTACTGTTCTCCCAGACGTCACCGTTTGAACAGGGGGTTTCATGGGTGAGTTCATCCGAGCACTCGTCACGGTGCTGATCGCGTTCGCCGCGCTCGGCGTCCTGCTGGGCGGGCTGTACTGGCTGTCGGGCAAACTACCGAAGAAGTGGCAGGAGGGCGCCCGGTACTGGGTGTTCATGTTGCCCGCGACCGTCGCCGTCGTCGCCGGCCTCCTCGTGCCGGCCCTGCGAACGATCTATCTGAGTTTCCGCAACGACAGCGGGAACAGCTTCGTCGGTATCGACAACTATCAGACGATCTTCAGCAACACCGGTACTCGGCTGACGGTGTTCAACAGCATGGCCTGGGTGATCGTGGGTACCGCGTTCACCGTCGTCGTCGGTCTCGCGGTCGCTCGGTTCGCGGACAACGTGAAAGGCGAGAAGGCGTTCAAGACCGCGATCTTCCTGCCGGGTGCGATCTCGCTGGTCGGCGCCGGTGTCACCTGGCTCTTCGTCTACGCCGGCCCGCCGTTCGACAACGGCCTGCTGAACGCCATCACCGGTTCGATCCCCGGTCTGCCGACCGACATGGGCGGCAACGGCGATCGGCTCTGGGTGCTCGAGCGTGGCTTCGGCGGCTTCGATCCGCCCGCCTCCGCGCCGGGCTTCAACACCTTCCTCCTGATCGTGATCTTCATCTGGACCCAGGCCGGATTCGCGACCGTCATCTTCAGTGCGGCCCTCAAGGGTGTCCCTGACGACCTGATCGAGGCCGCCAAGGTCGACGGCGCCACCGACCGCCAGGTCTTCTACAAGGTGATGCTGCCCTACATCCAGACCACGGTCATCACCGTGGCGACGACGATCACGTTCGCCGGACTGAAGGCGTTCGACATCGTCGCGGCGACCACCGGCGGCCGGTTCGGCACGTCGACGATCGCCAACGAGTTCTACGTCACCACCTTCGTCCAGGGTCGCGGCGGCCTCGGCTCGGCGCTCGCCGTACTGCTGTTCGCCCTGGTCATCCCGATCATCTACCTGAACCGCCGAGCCCAGAAGCGCGCAGAGGAGATGGTGGGCGCATGAGCACGACATCCGGTACCTCCGGCACTCAGGCCGATCCGTTCGCAGATCAGGACATGGTCGACCACGCCGTCACCGGCGACGTCGACCCGACCGGTCACAAGAAGGGAGGCCGAGGTGCCGCCATGAGCGGTGCACTCGGTTCCAAGGCCGGACTGATCATCGTCACGCTCCTGGCGGTCCTGTGGACCATTCCGACGTTCGGCGTGTTCATCTCGTCGTTCCGTCCCGAGGACGACGTGAAGGGCAGCGGGTGGTGGACGTTCTTCACCGACCCCGACCTGACGCTCGACAACTATCAGGCGGTCCTGTCGTCGGGATCGGGCGGTGACGATCTCTGGAAGTACCTCCAGAACTCGTTCATCATCACGGTGCCCGCCGTCCTGCTGTCCGTCGGTCTCGCACTGCTCGCCGCCTACGCTCTGTCCTGGATCGAGTTCCGCGGGCGCGACTGGATGTTCGTGACGATCGTGGCGCTGCTGATGGTCCCGCTGCAGATGGCGCTCGTGCCGATCCTGCAGCTGTTCAGCGGCGGTGCCCACATCGGGACGGTCACGATCTTCCCCGACTTCAACCTGAACGGCACCTACCTCGGCGTCTGGATCGCCCACACCATCTTCGGTATGCCGTTCTGTGTCTTCATCTTGAAGAATTTCGTCGGGGCGTTGCCGCGCGACATCATCGAAGCCGCCAAGATCGACGGTGCCGGACACATGACGATCTTCCTCCGGCTGATCGTGCCGCTGTCGGTCCCGGCGATCGCGTCGCTGACGATCTTCCAGTTCATGTGGATCTGGAACGACTACCTGATCGCCCTGATCTACGCCGGTCAGGACAAGGCGCCGATCACGCGTCAGCTGGCGACCCTCACGGGCACCCGCGGTCAGTCGTGGCACCTGCTGACCGCCGCCGGCATGGTGGCGATGGTCGTCCCGATCGCTGTCTTCTTCGCCCTCCAGCGCTACTTCGTGCGAGGCCTGCTCGCCGGCGCCGTCAAGGGCTGATCCGGAACGACTCACGACCCCCGGCGCACTGCGCCGGGGGTCGTGCCGATCGTCTTCGTGAAGGCGCGTGTGAACGACGCCTCCGATCCGTATCCGACGCGGCGTGCGGCAGCGGCCACGGTCGATCCGTCGAGGAGCGCCTGCCGGGCGACATTCATCCGCCATCGCATGACGTAGGCCAATGGCGGGACCCCGACGAGTTCGGTGAATCGGGCGGCGAACGCCGACCTCGACATGGTCGCGATCTCGGCCAACGCCGACACCGTCCAGCGTCCGGCCGGGTCGGCATGCACCGCGGCGATCGCCGCACCGACGCGCGGGTCGCGCAGCGCGCCGATCCAACCCGATCGGGCCGCGGGATCGTGATCGATCCACGCCCGGATCGCCTGAACGACGACGATGTCGCACAACCGGCTCACGATGACGTCGCCGCCGGGTTTGACCACCCGGGTTTCCTCGGCCATCAGCTCGAGCGAGGCACGCAGCCAGTCACGGCGCGACGACTCGTCCGGTCGCACGACGATGATCGCCGGCAGAGCGTCGAGGAGCGTTCGAGCTGCGGGATGGTCGAGGCGGACGCCGCCGCAGACCAGCCGCGTCGTGGCCCCGCCACCTCCGTGGCGCAGCACACCGAAGTGCTCGCTCTCGTCGTCGTGGGGCAGGTCGATCACCGACGGCGTGGCAGCGTCGGCGCTGCCCATCATCGTGTGGCCGGTGCCGTGGGGGAGCAGCGCGACGTCGCCGGGTTCGATGGTCGCCGTCGAACCGTCCGCTGCCGTGATCCGACAGACCCCGGCGAGCACGACGTGGAACCAGAGGCAGTTCGGTTCGGGTGGCAGCGATCCACCCCACGGCTCGGTGAGGACGGCAGGGCAGTAGAACACGCCGGACAGCTGGACGAGACGCAGCACGTCGCCGAGCGGATCGAGTTCGGCGGCCATCGGCGGAGCGACAACTCGAGGTGACGTCGATACGGACACTCCCGCATCGTGGCGCAGTCACCATCGTTCGTCCAGGGAGCTGGACGATCGGACAGGTGTTCCGGACGTTGTGGTCTGGATGATCCAGACGTCGTCGCCCATGCTGGACGCATGAACACCACAGCGGTCGCTCCCACCTCCGACATCACCGATCCGAAGCAGCAGGCGAGAGTACGTCGCGTCCTGCGAAAGGGTGCCTTCGCGGTCCTGTCGACCGTGTCGCCAGCCGGACGGCCACACGCTGCCGGCGTCGTGTACGACACGGCGCCGGGCGAGGACGCTCTCTACGTCCACACCATGCGATCCAGCCGCAAGGCCCGCAACATCGCCGAGAACGCGCACGTCGGCGTCGTGGTCAGCGTCAAGCGCGTCCCCATGGCGCCGCCGTACACCGTGCAGTTCCAAGGCTTCGCCGAGCTGATCGACATGGACGACCGCCGGATCGTCGGCCTGCTCGCCGCCGGCCACCTGTCGACCGTGTCCGGCCACGGCGCGCTCGATGAACCCGACGGGGTCTTCGTCCGGATCACCCCCGATCGACGGGTCCACACGTACGGCATCGGCGTGTCGACCCTGGCACTCGCCCGCGATCCGCTTCACGTCGGTGCTCGCACCGTCGAACTCTGACCTCCGAGGTGGTCGACGGATCAGGGTGCCGATGCCAGATGGCCGCCGAGGACGGTGGCGGTCCGGGCGAACGATGACTCGAGACGACCTCGTTGGCCGGCACCGATGTCGTCGCGGGCCAACTCGTCCTGCACCAACCGGACGATCCAGCCGGCGTCCTTGTCGACCCAGGTCGGGTGCACGACCGGCCGTTCGACGACGACCCCGTCCTCCGTGACCTCGAAACCGACCGTGACGACGGCGGCGTCCTGACTCGCGGCCGGCCATCGGTCCGACGTCGGCAGGTTCGACAAGATGTTGCCCAATCCGAACAGGACCCACGTGTCGTTCACCTGCTCGATCGGCTGCACGACGTGGGCGTGGTGGCCGACGACCAGATCGATGATGCCCGGAGCCGTGATCCGGTCCGCGACCTGTCGTTGGTACGACGTCGGCTCGTGGACGCCTTCGGCGCCCCAGTGGAGTGACACGACGACGATCTCGGCGCCGAGCGACCGAGCGATCAATGCGTCGGCGAGGATGCGGTCGGGGTCGATCAGCGCCGATTGCCACTCGTCGCCCTCCGCCAGTCTGAGCCCGTTGTAGCTCCAGGTGTACGACAGGTGGGTGACGGCGACGTCGTTCGCGTCGAACACGCGCGGCTCGATCTCGTCGGGCGTCCGCGCCATGCCGACCTGGGTGAGCCCGTATTCGTCGAAGGTGTCGACGGTGCGCACGATGCCGGCGAATCCTCGGTCGAGCGTGTGATTGCTCGCCGTCGAACAGTGGTCCCAGCCCGACGACGCCAGCATGCCGACCACCTCCGGCGGCACGCCGTAGCGCGGCATCGTCGACAGGTCCTCACCCTCGGGCGCGATCGGGGTCTCGAGATGGCACACCGCCAGGTCGACGTCATCCAGGATCGGCGCCAGCCCCGCCATCATCGGGTCGAAGTCGTAGCCGGTCGCGCCGTCGGCTGCAGCGTTGCGTTCGGCCTGTCGCCAGAGCGGACTGTGGGGCAGGGTGTCGCCGCTGAACGCCATCGACACCCGCCGTACCGGCGCCAGCGTCGTCCTGGTCGTCGGCGTGGTCGTCGGCGTGGCGCCTGTGACGGTCGTGGTCGTTGGGGTCGTGGTGGTGGTGGTCGTGGTCGTGGTTGTCGTGGCCGTGATCGTCGGGGTGGCAGGGACGAGCGGCGGTGACGAGACGACGGGCCGGGACGTGGCGACCGGGGTGGCGGCCTGCGCGCGCACTGCCTCGACCGTCACCGGGTCGGAGCCACCGCTGCACGCCGCGACGAGGCACCAGCTCGCGCCCCAGGTCGCGCCCCGCACGGCCGGTCCCCACCGGCGACCATGTCCCACCCGATCAGCCTCGCGCACAGCGCACTCGTGATCGGTGACGGCCCGGTGACATCGCCCGGTGACGTGACCGGGTGGTGTCGTCTACGGTGCCGTCCATGTCGCTCGCCGCCGATGCGTCCGCCCACGTCGATCGCAGCTGGGACGACATCGTCCCCGTCCTGCACGACTACATCGCGATCCCCGCCGTCAGTGCGGCGTACGACCCGAACTGGCGCGAGCACGGCCACATCCATCGGGCGGTCGACCTGGTCGTCGACTGGTGTCGCGGTCGATCGATCGCCGGCATGAACGTCGAGGTGATCGACCGACCCGACCTGAGTCCGCTCGTGGTGATCGAGATCCCGGCCTTCGGCGCGGGTGCCGGCACCGACACCGACGACACGGTCCTGCTGTACGGGCACCTCGACAAGCAACCGGAGATGGAGGGGTGGCGGGACGACCTCGGCCCCTGGAAGCCGGTGCTCGACGGCGACCGGCTGTACGGCCGCGGTGGCGCCGACGACGGGTACGCGGTGTTCGCCAGCCTGACCGCGATCGAGGCGGTCCAGGTGGCGGGCGGCTCGCACGCACGGTGCGTCGTGCTGATCGAGGCGAGCGAGGAGTCGGGATCGCCCGACCTGCCGGCGCACGTCGACGCCCTCCGTGACCGACTCGGGACGCCGAGCCTCGTCGTCTGTCTCGACTCCGGCTGCATCGACCCGCATCGCATGTGGGTGACGACGTCGTTGCGAGGTGTCGTCGTCGCCACGCTCACGGTCGACATCGTGAGCGAGGGCTTGCACTCCGGTGACGTCTCCGGGATGGTGCCCGACTCGTTCCGGATCGCTCGTGCACTGCTCGACCGGATCGAGAACGTGGCGAGCGGCGAGGTGCTCCTCGATGCGTGCGACGTCGACATCCCCGACGAGCGCCTCGACCAGGCCCACACGACCGCCGACGAGATCGGACCCATCGCCGCTCACTACCCGTTCGTGGCCGGTGCAGGCCCGACGACGCCCCACGGTGCGGGTCAGCTGATCTCGCGCACCTGGCGGGCGGCGCTCAGTGTCGTCGGCGCCGACGGACTCCCGCCGACGTCACGCGCGGGTAACGTCCTGCGTCCGTCGACGTCGCTCAAGCTCTCGTTGCGGACGCCGCCGACCGCCGATGCGGCCGCCGCCCTGGCCGAACTCGAACGCAAGCTCACGGCGAATCCGCCGTACGGTGCTCGGGTCTCGATCTCCCACGCCGATTCGGCGAGCGGGTGGAACGCTCCGGCCACGGCGCCGTGGCTCGCGGATGCGCTCGACCGTGCCTCGAACGAGGCGTTCGGCGAGCCCGCCCGGCATTTCGGCGAGGGTGGCTCGATCCCGTTCATGGGGATGCTCGGCGAGGCGTTCCCCGACGCCCAGTTCGTGATCACCGGTGTGCTGCTCCCCGACGCCAACGCCCACGGTCCGAACGAGTACCTCCACGTGCCGACCGCCCGCCGACTCACGACCGCCGTCGCCCACCTCCTCGACGCCCACGCCCACCGGCCGAATGCATGAACTCGTTGCGCACCGGGTGCGCAACGAGTTCACGCAGTGCGCAGGGCGTCGGGGGTCAGCGGGTGGACCAGTCGCCGCCGGCGATGGGGGTGAGGGTGAGGCCGGTGCCGTAGGCGTACGCCCACGCGTGGACGCCACGTCCGGTGACCACCTCGACCCGGCGATACAGACCGAGCACGGTGTCCTCCTCCTCGTCGAGCACCGCCAGTGCCTCGTCGAGGCGGTCCGCGGCGAGCCGGAAGGTGGCGCCGACGATCGTCCCCTCTCCGTCGAACACCGCGGCCGGATAGCCGAGTCCGGTGTCGAACAGCGTGCCCGACGCGGTGTCGTCGACGCCATCGTCGATCACGAACGGTTCGAGGAACGACCAGCGGACATCGCCGCGCCGTAGCGTGCCGTAGACGAACAGCGCGTCGGGCGCCGCGGGCATCACGCCGTCTCGTCGGCCGGGGGGTTGGTGCCGTTCTCCGCCTGCGCGTCGGCGGCAGCCACCGCCTCGCGTTCGTCGCGCTCGGCTCGTTCGGCGGCCTGCTCGTCGATCGCTTGTTGGGTCGACGGTGCGGCGAGGCCGATCACGGTCCCCTGACTGGGGACGGGGTCGTTGCGGCAGATGAACGCCAGCTGACCGTCGAGGACGCGGGCGATCGGGATGAACTCGTCGGCCTCGGTCGCCGTGGTGATCATCGTCGATGCCGGCGAGGAGCGGACGCGCCACCCCTGCCGGGTGCGTTCGTCGATCAGGGAGTAGTCGACGCCGTCGATGCCGATGATCCGCCCGAGGATCTCCTCGGGGAGTTCGCCCTGACGCCGCCGCGACGACGGCTTGAGTTGGAACGTCTCGCGGCGCCCGAACACGCGTGCGAAGCGGGTCGTCGCCAAGGCGTTCACCTCGTCGTTGGGTGTCATCGCGAGGATACGGCCGATGCCGCGGAGGTCGAGTTCGTGGGTCGCGTCCTCGGTGAGCACGCTGAGCCGGCGGGCCGGCAACCCGAGGGCGACCGAACGGGTGACGTTGTACGGGTCGGTGTCGACCAGCATCGTCGTGACGTCGAGGTCGGTCAGCTGTTTGGCCAGCCCGCGTGCGGTCGGGTGGGCTCCGACGATGAGGACACCGTTCGCACGCGCCTCCGCGAGGCCGAGCTTGCGGGCGAGCGGCCCGGCGAAGAATCCGTAGACGACGATCGTGCCGATGATCACGAGGAACACGACCGGCACGATGATCTCCGCCCCGCGTACTCCCTCTTCTTCGAGGCGGAGCGCGAAGATGGCCGATACCGCCGCGGCGACGATGCCTCGCGGTGCCATCGCCATGAGGAAGACCCGCTCCCGCCACGACAGGCTGGAGCGGACGGTTGAGGCGATCACCGACAGCGGTCGGGCCACGAACACGAGCAGCGCCAGGAACGCGAGCGACGGGACGATGACCTCTTGCAGTTGGTCGGTCTCGATGCGGGCGGCGAGGAGGATGAATAGCGCCGAGATCAGCAGGGTTCGGAGGCTCTCGTTGAACTCGAGGAGTTGGCGTACGGCGGCCGAGTCGCGGCGAGCGAGCCAGATGCCCATCACCGTGACCGTCAGCAGGCCCGCTTCCTCCTGGACCTCGTTGCTCAGCACGAAGCCGACGACGACGATCGCGAGGGTGATCGGGTTGGCCAGGTGGTCGGGGATCAGGAACCTGCGCAGTGCGTGGTCGACGATCCAGGCCAGGACGAAGCCGATGCCGATGCCGGCGACCAGGGTCAGTCCGACCACGCCGAGGGTGGTCGTGAGGGCTTCGCCCGGTTCGTCGGTGAGCGCGACCTCGAACGCGATCAGGGAGGCGGTCGCTCCGATCGGGTCGATCAGGATGCCTTCGGCCCGCAGCATCGGGCCCGTGCGGCCGCTCGGTCGCACGAATCGCAGCAGCGGCCCGACGACGGTCGGGCCGGTGACGATCAACACCGCCGCCAGCACCGCTGCGGCGCCGCGGCTGATGTCGAACAACTGCATCGCGCCCCAGCCGGCGACCAGGAACGTGATGAGCGCACCGATCGAGATCAGACGACGAACCACGGTGCCGGTCGACTTCAGTTCGCGCGGTGGCAGGTCGAGGCCACCTTCGAACAGGATCAGCGCCACCGAGAGCGACACGATCGGGAACAGCGTCTCGCCGAGGAACGCATCCGGATCGATCACGCCGAACACCGGACCGAGCAGCAGACCGGAGATCAGCAGCAGGATGATCGACGGGATCTGGGTCCGCCAGGCGACCCACTGTGCGGCCATGCCGACGCCGACGATCACGGCGAGGGTGGGCCCGATGGCGGATTCGGTGGCAGCGAACAGCATGAGTGGAGGTAGTGGGGATACACGACGGCGAGCCCAGCAGGGCTGAACTCGCCGATCGCACTGTTCTAGCGGAATTCTCCCGAAAGTGACAGTGGCGGGCCCGGATCAGGCGGGCTCGGCGGCGGTGACCGGTCGCTCGTCGGTGAGCGGTCCGCGGCGGTCGAGTCGGTTCAGCGCGGCGTTGAGTTCGGCGCCGAACAGGTTGACGAGGGCGTGCAGGCTGAGCCACGTCAGCAGCGCGATCACTCCGGCGAAGTCGCCGTACGTGTCGGCGCTGTCGAGGATCCGTGTGGTGAGCGCCGTGCCTGCGAACTGTGCCGCGGTGTACAGCACGGCGGTGAACACGGCGCCCGGGAGCACCATCGACCACGTGACGTCGGCCGAGGTGAGGAATCGGTACATGACGACCACGACGACCAGGTTGATGGCGAGGCCGCCGGCGATGAGGGCGATCCGACCGATGGCCGGCAGGCCGGCGCGATCGACGATTGCGGCGAGGGTGACGTTGCCGACCTGGGACCCGCCGATCGCGGCCAGCCCGATCAGCGCACGAACGCGCTGTTTGCCGCCCGATGCCCGATCGTCGACGTCGATCTCCCAGGTGTCGTCGTACGCGGACTGGACGCCGACGAAGGCCTTGAGGGATCCCCACATGGCACCGGCCAGTCCGACGGTCAGGGCGATCCAGCTCCCGGAGATCTCACCGGCCGCGATCTGGTCCCCGATGAAGGGGACGGAGTCGACCGCCGAGTCGAGCAGGTCGTCGCGCCACTCCGGCCGGCTCTCCAGGACGAAGCCGAGGATGGTGCTGGCGGCGAGGAACAGCGGGAACAACGTCAAGAACCCGTAGTAGGTGAGCACGGCGGCGTTCCGGCCGGTGAGATGGCGGCGGAAACCGTCGAGCACCTCGACGATCACATCGACCGGTCGGGAGCGCCGACGGAACTCGGTCACCTTGGGATTCGTGGTCCACGCCATGTCAACGTCTCCGGAGTCGTCTCGGGTTCACGATCGGGTTCATGAGGGGTGTCACGGTTCAGAGGCTCCAGTCGACGGGGGTCTGGCCGTGGGCGATCAGGGCGTCGTTGGCTCGGCTGAACGGCTTCGTTCCGAAGAAACCCTGGTGTGCCGACAGCGGTGAGGGGTGGGGCGACTCGATGATGGTGTGTCTCGACGCGTCGATCAACGTCTTCTTCCGGCGGGCGTAACCGCCCCAGAGGATGAACACCACATGGTCGGGTTTGGCGTCGACGGTACGGATCACCTGGTCGGTGAACGTCTCCCAGCCGTGCTGTTGGTGCGAGCCGGCCTGGCCGGCGCGAACCGTGAGGGTGGCGTTGAGCAACAGGACCCCCTGGGCGGCCCAGGCCTCGAGGTTGCCGTGGTCCGGGACCGGGACGCCGACGTCGGCGTGAAGTTCGCGGTGGATGTTGGCGAGCGACGGCGGCACCCGAACGTCGCGCCGGACCGAGAAGCACAGGCCGTGTGCCTGGCCGGGCCCGTGGTACGGGTCCTGCCCGAGGATCATGACCTTCGTGTCGGCATACGTCGTCAGGTGCAGCGCGGCGAACACCTCGTCGTGGGGTGGATAGACGGTGTGTCGGGCCCGCTCCTCGGCGACGAAGCGCTGCAGCTCGGCCCAGTAGGGCTGGTCGAACTCGGCACGGAGGAGTGGATTCCAGTCGGTGGTCATGTCGTCGTGAGCGGGTCGTGCGGTGTCGTGATGATGTGTCGTGCTCGAGGGGCGAGAGATGTGACGCGGTCCCCATCCCTATCATGCACGCGATGTTCGGTCATCTGCCGCGAGCGCGCCTGGCGACGCTACCGACCCCCCTCGAACGGGGTCCGGAGCTGCCCGGAGGTGTCAGGCTCTGGGTCAAGCGCGACGATCTCACCGGGCTCGGGATGGGCGGCAACAAGGCACGCAAGCTCGAGTTCCTCTGTGGCGCCGCCGTCGCCGAAGGGGCACGTTCGCTGGTGACGGTCGGTGCGTCACAGTCCAACCACTGTCGCATGACGGCCGCCGCGGGTGCGGTGCTCGGGCTCGAGGTGCACCTGGTGCTGTCGGGCGACCGGCCGGCGCAGCCGTCCGGCAACCAGCTGTTGTCGGCGTTGTTCGGCGCGCAGCTGCACTTCACCGGGGCGGAGGAGAGTCACTGGGGCGAACTCGAGATCGCTCGTGAGTCCCTGGCCGACGAACTCACCGCGGCGGGTGCCGCCCCGTACTCGATCCCGATCGGTGGATCGACCGCCACAGGTGCCGCCGGTTACGCCTGGGCACTGCTCGAGCTGCTCGACCAATGCGACGCCGCCGGTTTCACCCCGACGGCTGTCGTCCACACCTCGTCGAGCGGTGGGACGCACGCCGGGCTGGTCGCCGGCAAGGCCCTGTTGCGGGACCACGGCCGTCAGGTTCCCGAGATCCTGGCGATCGGAGTCGCCAAGGGCGTCAACATGGGTCTGCCCGACGTCGTCGAACTCGCCGGCGACACCGCCGAGCTGCTCGGTGGAGATCGCGGTCTCGTCGAGCGATCCGACGTGGTCGTCGACCCGAACTGGATCGGCGACGACTACGCGGTGCCCACCAACGCCGGTGATGCGGCGATCCGGTGGGCCGCTCGCCACGGCGGCTGGGTGCTCGATCGGACGTACAGCGGCAAGGGGTTCGCCGGTCTCGTCGGCAACGCCGAGGCGGGTCGATGGCCCGAGCGTGCCGACGTGGTGTTCATCCACACCGGGGGGATGCCGGCGGTGTTCGCGCCCGGTGGCGCGCCTGCTGGGCTGTAGCGTCGACCAGCGGAGGTCAACCCATGAACGAGATCCTCGACGTCGATCTGCTGGCGTTCGAACAGCACACCGGTGAGCGCCGACGCGCCGTCGTCGACGGGGTGCGCCGGAGCCTCGAGACCGGCTTCGTGTACACCCGACACGACGTCAGCGACGACCTGCTCGATACCGCCTACGGCATGCTGGCCGAGTTCTTCTCGCTCGCGCCGGACACCAAGGCGGAATTCAACGTGCCGGGGGCGCACGGTCAGACGGGTTACACCGGACTACTCGTCGAGACGGCCGCGTCGAGCGATCGACCCGACTGGAAAGAGATGCTCAACTGGGCGTCGCCGATCCCGCCGGGACATCCGCTCAAGCGGAAGTTCCCGACCGCGTACCCCGACCAGGTGACGCCCGAAGCGGCCGTGCCGGGCATCACCGAGGTCCTGTATCGGTTCCACGACACGATCGCCGAGTTGCAGCGCCGGTTCTTGCGTGTGATCGCCGTGGGCATCGGGTGCCATGAGACGTTCTTCGACGACATGGTGCGCGACGGGCCGACGCTGACGCGGGCGATCCGCTACCCGCCCATGGGCGACGTGCCGGGCGACGGCCACGTCTGGGCCGGTGAGCACGGCGACATCAACCTGATCACGGCGCTCCCGCGGGCGACCGCGCCCGGGCTGCAGGTCAAGGTCGACGATCGCTGGGTCGACGCCGTCGCTCCGGACGGACAGGTGATCATCAACACCGGGATCATGCTCGAACGCCTCACCAACGGGGTGATCCCGATCGGCTGGCATCGCGTCGTCGCCGCGCCGGGGTACGAAGGCGAACGGTACAGCGTCGTGCAGTTCTGCCACCCGAGACCGTGGACGGTCCTGTCGCCGGTTCCGAGCTGCTGCACCCCCGAGACACCGCAGCGGTTCAGCGCGATCACGGCCGCCGACGCGCTCGACGAGGTGCTGTACGAGATCAACCTGGTGGAAGACGCCCGCCGCGTCGGCGACTGACGGCCCCGAACGCCAGCCCCCGATCGGCGAGGCGACCCGGCCGGCGTCAGCCGATCGGCGTGCGTGGCGCGAGCGTCGTCCGGGCCTGTGCGTCGGCGACCCAGTAGCGGGTGTCGATGTCGAACGGCAGACCCCAGTACTGAGGTGGCTGGCTCCCTGCGGCCCCGGGTCCGTACGGTCGAGCCGGGGCCCAGACGCACTCCTGCGGCGGCACGATGAGTGCCGACTGGCCGTACGCCGTCACCGTGGCGTTCGTGTGGATCGTCCAGCCGCCCGCCACGTAGGTCGTCACGTCGATCGCGTCGGCGATCTCCGCGTCCGGATCGATCGGTACCGACCACGGACCGATCCCGACGTGGCACGCCTGTCGTCGCTGCGCGTCGAGCACCATGACATCGGCGTCGAGCCGGATCCCGTCGGCGCCGTACACCGAGAGTCGGAGATGCGGCCACACCTCCTCGCCGTCGGCGATCACGGTGTGCCCGGGCATGGGATCGCTGTCGCCCATGAACCCGATGATCTGCCCGGCGTACACGTGCTGGCCCACACGGGCGAGTGCGGAGGTGCGGAACCACGGAGGTGCAGCACCGTCGCCGGTCCCCGGCGTGTCGTCGTTGAGGCCCTCGTAGACGAACCGGCGTCCGTCCTTGTCGGTGATCGTCACGCTCACGTTGCCGGAGGCAGCGTGGCCGTGTTCGACGGTGGTGACGACACCGTCGACGGCAGCGAGGATCGGCTGCAACTTGACGCCGAACAGGATTGCGCTCGTGCCGGCTTCGCACTCGTCGAAGTCGCACGGGATCGGCGGAGTGATCGCCGTCTTACCCAGGACGGGAAACGCGATCGGCGCCGTCGGTTCGGCGGTGCCGGGATCGTAGATCGCGTCGACCTCCGGTTCGTCCGGCGACAGGTCGGGTGGGATGCCGGAGATGTACTTGAGGTCGGGTGGGATCGCGTTCGGTGAGTAGAACGACGGATTCCCGGTGATGAACGCGAGCACGTCGAGCCAACGGTGCTGGTACTCGCGCACCGTGAGCCGGTTGCCGGCATTGGGCATCGGTACCTGATCCATCAGCGCCGGGTCGCGGGCCGCCCTCGGGTAGTACCAGATGACCGGCACCATCGACACGTCGCCGGCCCAGGTGTCGAGGATGCCGACGACGTGCGCCAGTGCCCGCTCGTCCTGGATGTGGGGCGGTGCGAGGTACGCCTTCGGGTATCCCTTGTAGTTCCCCCAGGTCGAGTCGATGTACTGATACGCGCCGGACGCTCCGCCCTTGTTCGGTCCGATCTCGTACCGCTGGCCCGACTCGACGATCCGAATCGCCAGCAGGATGTCGCGCAACTCCTTCGGTGCGGTGATGCCGAGCGCGGTCGGCGGCGCAGGCACCGTGGTGGGCGGGGTCGTTGCGGTCGTCGTCGGCGGCCCGGTGGTCGTCGTGGTCGGACACGGCGGCAGCGTGGTGGTGGTCGTCGTCGACGTGGTCGTGGCGCCGGGCAGCGTCGTCGTGGTGGTGGTCGTCGTCGTGGTGGTCGTGGCGCCGGGCAGCGTCGTGGTCGTCGTGGTCGTCGTGGTCGTCGTGGGTGGGGCGCACCGAGCCGAGGTGGGTGCGGTCGTACTCGGCGCGGCCGTGGTCGTCGGGGCGACCGTCGTGCCGGTACGCGGCACCGTGGTGCTGGTCGAACTGGTCGTCGACGTGCTCGTGGTCGTCGTGGTGGTCGTCGGCGGTGAGGTCGGGGTGCTCGTGGTCGTCGTGGTGGTCGTCGGCGGTGAGGTCGGGGTGCTCGACGTCGTCGGTGGGGTCGTCGGCGGTGACGCCACCGTCGTGTCGCCGGCGGGCGGCTCGCCGGAGGCCAGCACCCCGGCCGACGAGCTCAGGAGCGCGGCCGCGACGACGACGGCCCTCGCCGTGGTCTTCGTCAGTGGGATCTGCCGTGCCATGTGCTCCGCGCCCTCATCCGTGATCCGCGGTCACGGCTCGTGTCTCTGGTTCATCGTCACGTCGGGCGGCCAGCGTGAGTGCTTCCGCCGCACGGAACGCTACCCCGTCACCCTGTCTGCCCGTCAACGCTTCGAGCGCCATGCAGCGTTGGTGCGACTACAGCCCCGGTCGCGTTGCGGCGGTAGCGTCCGGCACGATGACGGAGGCACGATGACGGAGGGGGACCACGAAGCGACCCGGGAGGAGACGGCGAAGCGGCGCGACGCCATCCTGGCGATCGACGTCGGCGCCTCGGAGTTCTCCGCCGGGCTCGTCACCGCGCGCGGCGAGTTGATCGATCGATCGTTCGCCGACATCGAGAGCGATGTCGGTCCGCAGTCGCACTTCGCATCGCTCGCCTCGGCGGTGCTCGCCCAGCGTGAACGAGCCGAACAGCACGACGTGCGCCTCCGAGCGATCGGCGTCGGCTGCCCGGGAGAGATCGAACGCAACGGCTTCACCGTCTCACCGGCGCACATCAACGCCTGGCGTGCCTTTCCCCTGGCCCAGCACCTGCACGAGCTGACCGACCTGCCGATCTTCGGTGATCTCGATGCCAAAGCGCTCGCGCTCGCAGAGGGCTGGTTGGGTGCCGCCCGCGGCGTCCGCAGTTTCGCGACCCTGGTCGTCTCGTCGTCGGTCAGCGGCGGGTTCGTCATCGACGGCGAGCTGCTCGACGGTCGGAGCGGCAACGCCGGCCATCTCGGGCACGTCATCGTCGAGCCGGGAGGTCGCCGATGCCGATGCGGCGCGCGTGGCTGTCTGGAAGCCGAAGCGTCGGGCATCGCCATCGAGGCGATCACCGGACGCCGACTCGACGAGCCGTCGTGGGACATCATGCGGCGTACAGGGCGTCTCGTCGGCCGAGCCGCCGGCATGGCGTGTTCGGCGATGGATCTCGACCTGGTCGTGGTCGGTGGCACCGTTCCCGACAGTTTCGCCGCCACCTTCTACAACGCTGCCCAGGAAGAGATCGACGCGGTCGCTCGCGTCGGCCACGGCGCCGCGGCCCGCGTCACCCCGACCCGACTCGGCGACCGCGGCCCGCTCATCGGCGCCGGCGCGGTCGGGTGGCGCGGATTGCGCCGGGCACTGCGTGCCCGCCAGCGTTCGGGTTCCGATCAGACACCATCCAGTCAGACGCCATCCAGTCAGACGCCATCCAGTCAGACACCAGCGAGCGGCGATCAACCCGCGGTGGCCGCGGACCCCACGTGACCGACCTCGCCGGACCGCGAACTGACAGACTCGGGGCATGACCAAGATTCGATCCAGCGACGCCGGCCGGATCCAGGACCGGCGCGGCCAGGGCGGTGGGTTCCCAGGCGGCCTCGGCGGCATGCTCGGCGGGCGTTCCGGGTCGGGCGGCGGGTTCCCGATCCCGGGTGGTCTCCTGAAAGGTGGTGGCGGGATCGTCGCCGTCTTGGTGATGGCGGCGGTGTTCGTGCTGCCCCAGTTACTGGGCGGCGGACTGAGCGGCGGGACGCAGATCGCCGGGTCCCCGAGCGGGGCAGCGGCCGATTCGAGTACCGCGAACGACGACGCGTGCAGCACCGAACTCGAGCAGATCCTCTGCGGCGCCACGAACGATGTCAGCGAGTACTGGATCGAGCAGCTCCCGCTCTCGTTCGGTGTCGAGTACGTCGACACCCAGACGGTCTTCTTCTCGGGCCGTACCACGACGGGATGTGGCGAGGCATCGTCGCAGACCGGTCCCTTCTACTGCCCGCTCGACCAGTTGGTCTACTTCGACCTCGACTTCCTGGTGCAGCTCCAGGACCGCTTCGACGCCAGTGGCGACCTCGCTGCGCAGTACATCGTCGCCCACGAGTTCGGCCACCACGTCCAGAACGTGCTGGGGATCAACGCCCAGGTCCGAGAGGCACAGCAGAGCGACCCGGCCCGCGCCAACCAGTACTCGGTGGCGCTCGAGCTGCAGGCGGATTGCTTCGCGGGGGCGTGGGCCCACGACGCGGCGGCGCGCGGCCAGTTCGACAGCAGCGGTGAGATCCAAGAGGCGCTCGACGCAGCGGCGGCCGTGGGCGACGACGCGATCCAGCGCACCACCACCGGGCGGGTCGAACCCGAGTCGTGGACGCACGGCTCGTCGGCACAGCGCGTCGAGTGGTTCCGACGCGGGTACGACACCGGCGACCCGCAGTCGTGCACCACGTTCTCCGAGGTGCGCTGACCGCTCGACCCGGACGTGTCGCCGACGCGTCAGATGGTCAAGCGGTGAGGGCGCGGTACACCCGCTCGGCCGGACCGCGACCGAAACGCTGCTGATACGCGACCGCACCGGCGATCGAGCACAGCCAGACGATCGTGGCGAAGGCGAGCGCGGTGCCGACACCGTCGGGCGCAACCACGTCGAGCCAGTCGACGAGCAGGTTGAACACCAGTGCGTGCGCCAGGTAGATCGTCAGCGACAGCTGGCCGGCGCGGCGGAGTACGTCGATGACGGTGCTGTCTTCGAACCGGTCGGCGACCCACGAGATGGCCGCGAACGCGACGAGCGCGCTCCCGAGCGTGCTGGCCACGTACACCAGACCACGCTCGAACGGGTCGTCGCTGAGCAGGGTGCGGACGCGCGCGTCGGCCGACCCGGCTGCCGCCGGTCCGACGATGGCGGCGATCGAGAACAGGGCGAGCCCGCACCCGGCGCACGCCGCGCGCCACCAGTCCGTGTGCAGGATCCGGCCGAGCACGATCCCGGCGCAGAAGAAGGCGAGCCACGGCAGCAGGGGATGGGTCCCGTTGACGAACACGTCGAACAGCAGCCCGCGCGGGGAACTGCCGGGCGGGTTGGTGAGCCACGACGTGTCGCGGCCGTCGAGGTCGCGTTCGAGGCGCCACCACCGAAGCGCCCACCCGGCGACGGCAGCGAGCACACCGGTCAGGATCAGCCACCGTGCCCGCCAGGTGTACAGCACCGCAGCGAGGACGAACATCGCGCCGTAGTAGGGCAGGATCGTGCCGGCCCAGATCATGTCGAACGCGAGACCGACGCCGTACAGGACCAGACCGCGGCGCGCCAGACGCCACCGCATCGCCCGGGTCCGCTCGGGATCCCCGATCGAACTCGCTGTCATCAGGCTGACACCGACCCCGGCGGTGAGCACGAAGAGCGTCGCGAAGCGGGTCGAGAGCGGGCCCGTCCACGGGTCGAACACGTCGTACAGCACCCCGCCGTCGCGCGGTGCTCCGCGGATGATCAGGTAGCCGTGGTAGTTCATGACGACCACGCCGAACATGGCGAGTGCCCGGACGACGTCGGGCCCCGGACGCCGCCTCGACGGTCGCACGCTCGGGAGCGCTTCGGGCGGTCCGGTCGTCCCGCCGGGAAGCGGTGCGGGCGAGGTGTCCATGCCGATCGGGTCCGGTCGGATCCAGCTCACTCAGATCCAGCGCAGCTCGTCGACGGCGGTGTGGACGAGCGGTCGTTGCAGGTCGACCCAGTCGCCGGGGCGCGGGCACGGCTCGCCGGCCGGCACGAACACCATCGACGTGTGCATGTGGGGCGACTCGAGCAGCTGCATCCGCTGGCGTCGGTGGTGGAACGGGCTCCGTCCGTCCGGCAGCGGTGCCACGCCGTTCGCCGTTCCGGCTCCGATCATGACGAGGGTGCCGGTGTCGGGGACCTCGGTGAGGTGGTAGCCGGCCCGGTCGCCGGCGCGAACCGCCCGGGTGTCGATGACGTCGGCTTCGAGGTGGAGCGCCTCGCGATCGCCGTGCCACAGGTAGGTGCCGAGCCGGAGCTTGTAGCGGTGGCTGGTCGGGAGTGAGTCGTACGTCGCCGGGTACAGGTGGCTGACCCAGACGTCGAGGCTCGGATCGATGTCGGGGAGCCGTTCGATGATCTGGTGGCGATGCTCCTCGTCGGTGCCGGCGAGCGGAGGATGGATCGCCACACCGACCGTCCGGAGTCCGGCCCGCTGAGCAGCGGCGACCAGATCGATGCTGCCTCCGTATCGCTGCATCGCCGAGGAGAGCTTGACGATCACCCGTCCCGACCAACCGCGCAGGGCGGCGATGTGGTCGTTCGAACCGACCGTGAGCACCGGTTCGGTCGTGTCGGGTGGCCGCCAGGTCGGGGTGAGTACGACCGGCGTGACGTCGTCCGGTAACCCGACGATCTCGTGCACGGTGCCGACGGCGAGCAGCGGACTGAGTTTCGCTGCCGCGATCGCCAGGCCGGCCCGACCGAATCCGTAGCCGTTGCCCTTGACGACGGGGATCAACCCGTCGACTTCGTCGGCGACCCCCACGACATGGTTCCACCAGCGCTCGCGGTTGACCGTCAAACGGATCGTCACGCCGTCGGACGGTAACAGGACGTCGACCCCGAGCGACCTCGACCCTCCCTGCCGGGGCGGTCAGGCGTCCTGCGCACCCGGACGCCTGGTCGATGAAATCGCCGGTGTGTCCGGGGGTGGACGCCTGGTCGATTTAATCGCCTGCGTGTCCGGCCGGATCCGTCACCCCGGACGCCTGGGCGATTTAATCGCCGGTGTGTCCGGGGGTGGACGTCTGGTGGATTTAATCGCCTGTGTGTCCGGGCGGTGGACGCCTGGTGGATTTAATCGCCTGTGTGTCCGGGGGTGGACGTCTGGTGGATTTAATCGCCTGTGTGTCCGGGAGGTGGGGCGGGGAGGGTCAGGGACGGTCAGGTGTCGCGGCGAGCGGAGCGGGCGGAGCGGCCGGGCCAGCTGGTGATGTCGGGGACGATGGGGTCGAGGGTGCGCTCGCGGAGCATCCCGGTCCAGACACCCGCGCAGTAGGCGACGTCGTCGGCCAGCGCGAGCGGGTGCCGGACAGCCACGATCGAGGCGAGCAGGACGCGCCTCGCCACCCGCGATCGCAGCGCCAGCACCAGGACGATCGGGAACCAGGTCCGTCGTACCGCGTGTGCGATCGACTCGCCCGCCCGGGCGTTGCCCATCGCCGCCAGCCGGAACGCATCGCGTGCCGGCACGTCGGGGAGCTTCGGGATCAGCGCCGCCGCCGAACCGACACCGACCGCGGCCCCGGTCACCGGCCGGCCGGCCGCGGCGAGGACCCACGCGGCGATACTCCAACCGCTCATCCGCAAGGGAGCCAGCTTGCGCGGATGGCGTACCGCCAGTGGCCCCGCCGACGAGCCGTAGCCGACCCGTTGGCGCACCCAGGCCCGCCAGTCGGGTCGGGGCTCGTGTTCGATCACGACGGTGGGGTCGTAGCGGCAGCGCCAGCCGGCGTCGTCGAGTCGCCAGACCAGGTCGACGTCCTCGCCGTACCGCATTTCGGCGTCGAAACCGCCCAGCTCTTGGATCGCCTCGACCCGACACACGAGGACCGCGGCCGGGAGATATGAGACGCGCGTGCCGGCGCGCACACGTGCGGCCTCCGGTCCCATGTCGAGTGGACCGTGGGTGTGCTCGTAGGCCGAGATCGCACCCGGTCTCGGTGCGGTGACGATGCGAGGGGCGACGACGGCCACTCGCGGATCGGCGAAGTGGGCGAGCAGCGGTTCGAGCCAGCCATCCGGCAGTTCGACGTCGGCGTCGACGAAGGCGACCAGCGGTGTCGTCGTCGCGGCGAGCCCGGCGTTGCGGGCCGCGGCGGGACCTCGGTTGCGCTCGAGGCGGATCGACGCCCCGTCGACCGGCGGGGACGAGCCGTCGTCGACCACGACGGCGCCCGACGGAACATGGGTCGGCGGGCCGAACGTCGGGACGACGATCGTGACGTCCTCGGCATCGAACGGTGCAGGACCATCGGCGATCGGGTGGATGACGCCGCCGTCGAGCAGCCGGTCGACGAGGGACGAGGCAACGACGGGTTCGCCGGAACGCACGCGCTCGAACGCGCCGGCACCCGACGGCGTCAACCGGAACAGCTTGAGCGGTGACCCCCCGACGACGACGAGTCCGGTCGTGCTCGGCCACGCCTGGACGCTCCCGTCGAGCGCGTATCGACGCGCCTGCTCACTCGTCATCGGGCCGCCTCACGCCGACTTCTCGGTGTGCTGGGTGCGGGATGTCGGGCGGGGTTCAGCGAGGACTGGGTGGGGCTCGCAGGGGTGTGGGTTCTCGGCGGCCTGGGTGCGGGATGTCGGACGGGGTTCACCGAGATCTGGGCGGGGTGCGGGTGGGTCGTCATCGGGACGCCCACTCGTCGACGGCAGTGGTGAGTCGATCGGTCAGCCGTTGGAACAGGTCACGCCCGTGCTCGGCGGACGCGGTCGTCGGGTCACCGAGCACCCCCGAGTCGCTCACCTCACGGACCCCGTGGCGGACGAGCTCGGCCAGGGTCGGCACCGGGCCGGCGACGGCGGCGGCGAGATCGACCCGATCGGGTGCCAGGTGCAGCATCAGCGACGTCTCGGTGCGACCCGCATGTGGATCACCGCCCTCGATCCGAGGAGACCAGACGAGCACTCGACGGCGCTCGACCTCGAACACCTCGGCGGCCCGCTGGAGTGCCGTGTGGTTGCCGCCGTGGCCATTGACGAACACGACACCGTCCGCCCAGTCGGCGGATCTCGCCAACTCGATCACGACCCCGGCCATGATCTCGGTACCGATCGACAAGGTGCCGGGAAACCCGTGGTGCTCGCCACTGGCCGTGATCGACAGCGGCGGGGCCACCACGCAGTCGTCGCGCGCCACGGCGACCGCGTCCGCGAGGGCGCGAGCGATCACCGTGTCGGTATCGATCGGGAGGTGCGGACCGTGCTGCTCGCACGAACCGACCGGCACGACGACGAGTGGTGCGCCGACCTGCGGCCACGTCATCGTCCCGAGTTCCATCGGATTCGGAACCTAGCCCGGGCGACCGTCCGGGCCGATCAGGCGAGCATGCTGCGGAGCATCCAGGCGGTCTTCTCGTGTACCTGGAGGCGCTGGGTGAGCAGGTCGGCGGTCGGCTGGTCGTCGGCTCGGCCGACGACGTCGAACATCGACCGCGCCGTGCGGGCGACGGTCTCCTGCCCGACGACGAGACGACGGATCATCTCCGTCGCGTCCGGCCGGTCGGTGTCTTCCTCGATCGCCGACAGCTCGACGAACTCGCGGTACGTGCCCGGTGCCGGTTCGCCGAGGGCCCGGATCCGCTCCGCGATCTGGTCGACGGCGAGCGCCAGCTCGTTGTACTGCTCCTCGAACATGAGGTGCAGCGTGTTGAACATCGGCCCGACGACGTTCCAGTGGTAGTTGTGCGTCTTCAGGTACAGCGTGTACGTGTCCGCCAGCACGTTCGACAACCCGGCTGCGAGCTCCTTGCGGTCGGCGTCGCTGATGCCGATGTCGATCGTCATGGACTGGTTCGTGGGGGTGGAGTTCGAGTCGCTCATCTGGGGTCCTTTCGTCCGGACCATCGATCCTGAGCTGTTCTGAGCCGGTTGGTCGGCTCTCGATGGTTCCACTGACGATCATGCGCCTTCGACCGCATCAGGTCCAACAGGTTTCGGTGTTGGGTATCATCACTTCTCGTGATGGAACGGCGATGCGAATGATGGAACGCCCCACGTTGCGACAGCTCGAGTACATGGCGGCGGTCGCGCACCACGGGACGTTCGGCGCCGCCGCGGACGCGGTGCACGTGAGCCAGCCTGCGATGTCGGCCCAGATCGCCGAACTCGAGCAGCGACTCGGGGTGACACTGTTCGAGCGCGATCGCCACGGGGCGCGGCTGACGACCGACGGCGAGGCCGTCCTCATCGCGGCTCGCACCGTCCTCGACGACGTCGATCGCCTCGTCGACGTCGCCGCCGTTCGGTCCGACGACCTGATCGGACCGCTCCACATCGGGATCATCCCGACCATGGCGCCGTACCTCCTGCCGACCGTCGTCCGCGAGACCACCCGCCGCTATCCGAGCGCCGAGCTCCACCTGGTCGAGAGCAGAACCGCCGACCTCGTCGCCTCGGTCGAGTCCGGTGATCTCGACGTCGGTGTGCTCGCCACGCCGGTCCCCGAGGTCGGACCGTCGCTGTCCGTCGCCGACCTCGCTCGCGATCGCTTCGTGCTGGCGTTGCCCGAGGGGCATCCGTACGCAGGGCGGTCACGCCTGCCTCAGCGTGCGCTCGGGTCGCTGCCGATGCTGCTGCTGGAGGAGGGCCACTGTCTGCGGAGCCACGCCCAGGCGGCCTGTTCGATCATCGGCGCGAGTCCGCTCGGATCGACGCAGGCGACGAGCCTGCCGGCAGCGGTGCAGATGGTGGCGGCCGGCATCGGCGGCACCCTGTTGCCCGCATCGGCGATCGAGGTCGAGGCCCGCCCCGGATCGGGCATCTCCACCCGTCGTCTTCGCAAGCCGGAGCCGTATCGACAGATCTCGCTCGTGTGGCGTCGTCGGGCCGGCCGGTCCGAACAGTACGAACGGCTGGCGGACGGACTGCGCGAGCCGATCGCCGCCACCTGCTCGCTGCCCGAGTGACGGCCGAACGTCGTCGGCGCGTTGGCCCGGCGCCGACCGGCGGAACCTAGGATGACTCCCCGTGAGCGAGATCGACACCGACACCGACGCGACCTGGCTGCCGGCCGACGACCTCGAGTCGATCCGCGCCCAGATGCCGATCGTGTATGTCGAGGCGGTCCCGGTTCGTGTCGATTCGCTCGGCCAGGTGACCGAGATCGGGCTGTTGCTCCGTCAGGCGGCCGACGGCACGATCAGCCGACTCATCGTCAGCGGACGCGTGTTGTTCGGCGAGCGGGTGCGCGACGCGCTGCTCCGCCACTGCGAGAAGGATCTCGGACCGCTCGCCTTTCCGCGGATTCCCGTCGAGCAGGCGCCGTTCACGGTGGTCGAGTACTTCCCCGATGCGGCCAAGACCGGATTCCACGATCCGCGTCAGCACGCCGTCAGCCTGGTGTTCATCGTTCCCGTCGACGGTGAGTGCCAGCCGACTCAGGAGGCGCTCGATCTGGCGTGGTACACGCCCCAGGAGGTCGTGACGTCGTCGGTGATCGGCCAGATGACCGGCGGGCAGGATCGCCTGTTGCGGCTCGCGTTGGCCCACGTCGGTCAGTTGCCGTAGCGCACGCGCGCCGGCGGCGCATCCACCATCGCCGACGGGCGACCGCGTACGATCGGCCCATGATCTCGGGGGATCTCGCCCGATCCGCGAGCACCATGCGTACGGCGCTCGTCGGCCACCCGATGGTGAAGTTCCACGCCCCCACGCTGGTCGGTCCGCGGCCGCAGCCCGGACGGATGGTCGAAGCGGTCGAGGCGAGTGGCAAGCACGTCGAGATCATCTGGGACGACGGCATGGTGCTCGACACCAAGCTGAAGGGTCGCAGCGAGTGGCACGTCTATCGTCAGGGTGCGCCGTGGCGCAGGGGATGGGACTCGCTCCGGGCGGCGGTGCAGACCGACGACTTCGTGGCCGTCTGCTTCGACGCCGCCGAGGTGGAGACCTATCGCCTTCCCGATCCGACCCGCCACCCCGGGTTCGGGCGTCTCGGACCGAACCTGGCTCGTCCCGACGCCGACCTGTCAGAGGCCGTCAACCTGCTGATGTCGTACGGCGAGCCCGAGGCGCGGCTGCGCGACGTCATGGTCGATCAGCACGTGATGCAAGGTGTCGGCAACGTGTATCGGTGCGAGGTGCTGTGGGCGGCCGAGCTGAGCCCGTGGGCGCACATCGCCGATCTCACCCATCACGACGCAGTGCTCATCGTCAACACAGCAGCAGGCATGGTGCGTGCGAACGAGGGGCGCAGCCGTCGTGCGACGACCCGGCTCACACCGGGCGGTCTGGCCGTGTACGGCCGGTGTGGTCAGGGCTGCATCCGCTGTCACGAGACCGTCGAGTCGCAACCGATCGGTCGCCACGGGCGCATGCTCTACTGGTGCCCCGGCTGTCAGGTGCGCCTCGACCGACGCCAGCCGACCGAGATCCGCGAGATGGATCCGCATCCGGCGGCGGTGAAGTACCTGAACGAGTTGCCCTGGCGCACGAACCGCGCCGGTTGACGCCCGACGCCCGCCCATCGGCCGCTGTGCCAGCGGACCCGGGTCAGACGTTGCCCATGATGCGGTCGACGTCGATCACGATCGCCACGCGTCCCGGGCGGTCGCGTGGGGCCTGGTAGCGCTCTTCGTAGGCGACCTCGGCGCGTGCCACGTCGTCGGCGTCGCTCAGGACGCGGGCGGGACCTTCGAGGGAGAGCCACCGGCGGCCGTCGACCTGGCTGACGACCGCCCGTCCACCGTTGCGAAGGTTCGCCACCTTCTGGGAGCCACCGTTGCTGATCACCCGGACGACGCGCTCGTCGGGGTCGAACGCGAAGCCGACGGGCACCACGTGGGGTGTCCCGTCGGCTCGCAGCGTCGTGATCGTGGCGAGATGGCGTTCGTCGAGGAACGCCAGCACTGCGGGGTCGAGCCGGTCGAGATCGAAGGCCATCCCCGCAGTGTCGCGCAGGTCACTCGTGGGAGATCGCGTCGAGCACGTTCATGTTCGATGCCTTGTACGCCGGGTAGAGGGCGGCGACGACGGCAGCGATGATGGCGAGCACCAGCGTGAACAACAGGTTCGCCCACGGCAGCGTCACCCCGTCGATCACCGAGTTGGGCACGGCGATCGCGAGCGCGATCCCCATCGAGAGACCCACCACGACACCGACGACGACGCCGAACACGGCCACGATGACCGCCTCCCACCGCACCGCTCGCCGCAGCTGCCGCTTCGTCATGCCGACCGCTCGGAGCAGGCCGATCTCTCGGGTGCGTTCGAAGACCGACAGGGCGAGGGTGATGGCGATGCCGAGGAACGAGATCAGGATCGCCATGCTCAGCAAGGTGGTGATGACCACCAGGAGCTGGTTGATCTGGCCCTCCTGCTCGGCCCGGAACTCGGCGTTGTCCTGCACTCCTGCCTGCGGGTAGTCGGTGAGCGCGCCTTCGACGGCGGCGCGACCGTCGGCGGGATCGACGCCGTCGGCCAGGCGTGCGAGGACGAACTGATCGCGCGGGGTCTGATCGCTGGCTCGCTCGAGCTCGTCGAGCGAGATGTACCAGGAGCCGCCGAGCGAGTTGTCGTCGAAGAAGCCCGAGACGACGAGGGTCGATTCGAGACCGTTCTGGTACGTGACGTTCACCTCGTCGCCGAGTTCGAGCGAACGCTCGTCGGCGGCGTCGCCGTACACCATGACGCCGTTGCCGGCGATCAGCCCGTCGTAGCCGCCCTCGACGACGTCGAGGTCGATGAGCTCGTCGAACGACTCGGGGTCGACGGCGGTGACGGCGACCTGATCGTCGTCGATCGTGCCGAAGATCGATCGGAAGGGCGACACGTCGGCGAGCTCGTCGAGCTCGCCGAGGTTCTGGGCGACCGCGGGTGGCAGGCCCTGGAACGAGTCGTCCGTGACGATGTAGTCGGCGGTGACGGCGCGGTCGAGCACTCGCCCGAAGGTGTCGCGCAGCGACGCCGCGAACACCGCGCCGGCGCTGATCAGCGCGACCCCGATCATCAGCGCCGATGCCGTCCGAGCGGTGCGCCGCGGGGAACGCGACGCATTGTCGCGAGCGAACTTGCCCGATTGACCGAACAGCCTCTCGATCGGCGCCCCGATCGCACGGCTGACCGGTTGGGCGACCGTGGACGACAGGCTCGTGACGCCGAGGAACGTGAGCAGGGCGCCACCACCGGCGAAGAACGCCAGTCCGGTTCCGCCGCCGGGCTGCACGAACAGCCCGACGAGGAACATGGCGACACCGATGCCGGTCACGACCGCACCGCCGACCAGGCGTCGGCTGGCGCTGAGTGCGGTGAAGCCGAGTTCGGGCCGCATCGCCGCGACCGGCGGGATCTTGGCGGCTCGTCGAGCCGGGATCAGCACCGACGCCAGGGTGACCCCGAGACCGACGATCAACGACACGACGATCGTGCGGATCTGCATCGTGAGCCCGATGTCGGGGAAACCGGCACCGGCCTGGTTGAAGATCGCGATGATGCCGCGCGCCACGAGGAGTCCGCCGAAGATGCCGACGATGGTGGCGGTGAGCGACACCACGACCGCTTCGATCACGATCATGCGACGCACCTGCGAGCTGTTGGCGCCGATCGAGCGCAGCAGCGCGAGTTCGCGCAACCGCTGCCCGATCGTGATCCCGAAGATGTTGTTGATGATGAACGCCGAGACGAACGCGGTCACGAACGCGAAGATCAGCAGTCCGGTCCCGAACAGATCGACGATCTGGTTGATCGCATCCGCCGTCTCCTCGGCGACCTGTTCGCCGGTGACCACCTCGACCCGAGGCGGCAGGATCTCGGCGATGTCGGCTCGGACCGCGTCGATGTCGGCACCGTCTGCCAGCGCGATCTCGATCGTGTCGACCATGTCGCCGGCCCCGAGGATCTCGGCCGCGGCGGCGTCGTCGAACAGTGATGTGGTGGCTCCGGCGAAGCCGTCGGTGTCGCCGAGCCCGACGAGTCCGACGATCGTGAAGTCGCGCCGGCCCGAGTCGAGCACGATCGTGATCTGCTCGCCGACGTCGTAGCCGACGCGATCGGCCGTCGCCTTGTCGATCGCGACCTCGTCGGGGCCGTCCGGCGCCCGACCGTCCTTGATCGTGATCCCGTTCAGCGGACCTTCACCGCTCCAGGACGCTCCGATCTGGGGTGCGCCGGCGGTGCCGATCGGCTCGCCGTCGGTGTCGAGCATCTGGGCGAACCGTTGGAGGCTGCCTTGGGCGAGCTCGACCCCGTCGATCGCGCTCACCTCGGCGACGAGATCGCCCGCGATCGGATCGCGGAGCGCCCCCTCGGTCTCGTTCGCGCCCACGAGTTCGGCGCGGACGACCAGATCGGTGTTCTCGCTGAGTTCGGTGAACAGGTTGTTGAAGGTGGCCTTCATGGAGTCGGCCAGGACGAACGAGCCGGCGACGAACGAGACGCCGAGCATGATCGCCAGTCCGAT
Source organism: Acidimicrobiaceae bacterium (assembly GCA_002698945.1). GTDB lineage: Bacteria > Actinomycetota > Acidimicrobiia > Acidimicrobiales > Ilumatobacteraceae > Ilumatobacter. The sequence goes on along the minus strand of NZZV01000208.1, from coordinate 55,573 downwards.
GAACACGTTGCGCCCCAACCGGGCGCGCAACGACTTGCGTGCGAGGGTGCCGATCATGTCAGTGCCCCAACGCGGCCATCTGGTCCATGATCGACTCACGCGTCGGCGCGGCCTGATCGCCGACGACCTTGCCGTCCGCGAGGAAGACGGCCCGATCGGCGTACGACGCCGCGAACGGGTCGTGGGTCACCATCACGATCGTCTGACCGAACTCGTCGACCGCGTCGCGCATGAACTGCAGGATCTCGGTGCCGCTGTTCGAGTCGAGGTTGCCGGTCGGCTCGTCGGCGAAGATGATCGTCGGTCGGGTCGCGAGCGCACGCGCGACGGCGACGCGCTGCTGCTGGCCGCCGGAGAGCTCGCTCGGCCGGTGTGTGAGCCGGTCGCGCAGCCCGACCGTGTCGATCACCCGGTCGATCCAGACCTCGTCGCCGTCCTGGCCGCCCAGCGCCAACGGCAGGACGATGTTCTCCTTGGCCGTCAGGGTGGGGATCAGGTTGAACGACTGGAACACGAACCCGACCTGCTTCCGACGCAGCTCGGTGAGCTCCTTGTCGGACAACTCGGCGAGATAGGTGTCGCCGATGAACACGGCGCCGGAGGTCAGGCTGTCGAGGCCGGCGAGGCAGTGGAGCAGCGTCGACTTGCCCGAGCCGGACGGACCCATGATCGCGGTGAACTTGCCCGGCTCGAAACGGACGTCGACACCGTCGAGAGCGTTGACGGCGGCGTCGCCGAGTCCGTAGGTCTTGCGGGCATCGATGACGCCGGCAGCGGCGGCGACGGTCGGTGGGGGAGGAGCCATCATCTCGGACATGTCGCCCAGTCTGACGCGTTCGGGTCGTCGCGCCATCCGCCTTTCGGACGATCACCGTCGCCCCGGAGGATGACGGGACGACGGTGGCACGTCGCAGAGGAAGGCGGGCAGGTCGCGGGGAGGCCGAATCCAGCCGGAGACCGGGCGTGTTCGCCCAGTACGATCGAGGTTCTTGGCGTCGTGTGAGCAGTGTGCGAGCGTGCTCCCCGAGGGGGCACGGTTCTGTCCCTCGTGTGGGGCACCTCAGGGCGCGTTGGCCGAGGTCGCCGGGCTCGAGGAGCGACGGGTCGTCACCGTGTTGTTCGCCGACGTGGTGGGCTTCACCTCGATGGCCGAGCACCGTGACCCCGAGCAGGTCAAGCGTCTCGTCGACGCGGCGTTCGAGCTGCTCGTGCGCGACGTCGAGTCGTTCGGCGGCGTCGTCGACAAGCTGCTCGGCGACGGCATCATCGCCCTGTTCGGTGCTCCGGTCGCCCACGAGGACGACGCCGACCGGGCGGTCCGTGCCGGCTTGGCGATGCAACAGACCCTCTCGTCGTTCCGCGACGAGCACCCCGCCGACGAGCTGCGGATGCGCGTCGGTATCAACACCGGGGAGGTCCTCGTCGGCACGCTGGCCGGCACCGATTACACGGCGATGGGCGATGTCGTCAACATCGCGGCCCGATTGCAGAGTTCGGCACCGACCGACGCAGTCCTCGTCGGAGAGGAGACGAAGGCGTTGTGTTCGGCCGCCGTTCGGTTCCAGCCCGTCGATCCTGTGCAGCTGCGCGGGCGCGCCGGCATCACCGAGGCGTGGCAGGTGATCGCGGTCGAGCGGTCGCGTCCTCGGCGTCGGTGGGTGACCGACGTGCCGTTCGTCGGCCGGACCGCCGAGTTGGCGATCCTCGACGCGATGCTCCGAACCGTCCGAGCCGGGCGAGGCGCGCTCGTCGCGGTCTCCGGCGAGGCCGGCATCGGCAAGTCGCGGCTGATCGGTGAAGCGGTCGGGACGCTGCTCGCCGAACGTCCCGACACCTTGTTGCTCGAAGGGGCGTGCGCACCCTACGGCGAGACCAACCTGTGGTGGCCGGTGGCGGCCAGCGTGCTCGAGCAACTCGGCCTCGACCAGCTCGGCGACGCACCCGACCTCCGCGACCGGATCGTGACCCGGCTCCGTCCGTTCGAGGAACTCCAGCCGGGGACGCCGCAGTTCGATCGTTTCGTCGAGTTCGCACTCCATCTCCTCGGCCAGCCGTCGGCGCTCGACGCACTCGGCCCCGTCGCGATGCGCGATGCGGTCGTCGGCGGGATGGCCAGTGCGCTCCGACGTCGAGCCGAGCGTGGGCCGGTCGTGATCTGGGTCGACGACGTCCAGTGGGCGGCACCTGCTCTGCTCGACCTGCTCGAGTCGTTGGCACGTCAGCTCGCCGGCCTTCCCGTTCTGATCGCCACGACGTTCCGTCCCGACGGCGAGACGACCGAAGGGTGGCCGCCTCCGGCCGACCCGGCGATGTCGCTGCACCTGTCGCTCGAACCGTTGCCCGACGCGGACGCGGCCGAACTCGTCCGTGAGACGGCCGGCCACGAGCTGTCGGCGGCTGTCGTGACCGCCATTTCGACGCGCAGCGGCGGGAATCCGCTGTTCCTCATCGAACTGACGAGGTTGGCGTCGGAGAACTCGTCGTCGACCGACGAGATGCCCGGATCGCTGCGCGCACTGATCGCCGCCCAGCTCGATCGGCTGTCACCGGCCCAGCGTGAGATCATCGAGAACGCGGCGATCATCGGGAACGAGGGCAAGGCCGGAGCGCTGCGGCGTTTCGCCGAGCACCTCGGACAGGTCTACGACGCCGATGCGTTCAGCAGCCTGGCCGAGTCCGGACTGTTGGTGCGTGACCGTCGCGGATGGCGCTTCCGCAGCGACGTCGTCCGCGAGGTCGCCTACCAAACGCTCACCAAGCAGGTGCGCGCCCAACGTCACGCCGGGGTCGCCATGTACCTCCGCGAGTACGAACCGACGTCGATCGATCGGCGGGCGCATCACATGGCGTCCGCGGCCGAGATCCAATCCGAACTCGGTCCGATCGACGGTGTGCCCGGCGACGCTGCCGCGCTCGCGGTCGAGTGGCTGGAACAAGCCGGTCGCAGCTGGCAACGGCAAGGCGCCGCTCGGCGCGGACTCGACGTCGTCGAGCGGGCGATCCGCCTGGCCCCGCGGTGGGGGGCGCCATCACGAACGCTGTCGTTGCTGCAGGTCGAGCTGCTCGTCGATCTGCGTCAACATCGCGAAGCACGTGCCAGCCTTGCCGAGCTGATCCCGCAGGCCGAGCTCGCCAACGACCACGTGGTGATCGCCGAATCCGCCCGCCTGTTGGGTCAGATCGAACAGATGGAGGGCGAGCTACCCGCGGCGCGGCGGGAGCTCACGAAGGCGGTGGAGGCCTTTCGGCAGTTGGGCGACGACCGGCACCTCGCCGACGCGCTCAGGGCACGGGGGTTCGCCGAGGTGTTCGGCGGTTCGCTCGCCGAGGCCGAACGGTTCCTGCGAGAGGCCGAGGAGATCTTCGATCGAGTGGACGATCCTCGCGGTCGCGCCTGGGTGCAGCAGAACCTGGCGTGGGTGTCGTTCCTGGCCGGTGACCACGAGGTGTCGGAACGTCGTTTGCACGCCGCGATCGAAGCGTTCGAGGAGATCGGTGACCGCGGCGGGCGTGCCTGGTCGCTCGGCGTGTTGGCGTACGTGTATCACTTCGCCCGCCGCAACGACGACGCCCTTGCGCTCGCTGCCGAAGCGCTCGACGACGCGAAGCAGTGGAGCGACGCGTGGGGCGCGTCGATGATGCGGAACCTCCAGGCGAGCGTGCTGCTGTGGCGCGGCGACGTCGCCGAGGCGCACGCACTCGCCGAGCGGGCGTTGGCCGGGTTCCGGAAGATCGACGATCGGTTCGGTCAGATCCAGGCGCTCGGCGTTCTCAACCGCACGTCGGTCGCGCTCGGCCGGATCGCCGACGCCGACCGAACGGTCGAGGAGGTGATGGTGCTGTCCGGCAAGTTCGGCGAGCTGGCGTATCCGGTCATCGCCGCCGCCGGGACGGCGATGCACCTCGGCCACGGTCACGAGGCGTTGCTGCGAGCGGGTGAAGCCGTCGGTCGGCTCGACACGACCGGCGCGAACGTCGACGAAGGTCGCGTCATCGGTGCCTTCGGACAGATCCTGATCGGTGATCCGGAATCGGCGCTCGCGACCCTGCTCGAGGTGCACGTCGAGCAGTCACCGTTCGCCCTCGCGGCGCGGGCGACGGCGTCGGCGATGCTCGGTGACGATGCGCAGGCGTGTGCGGACGCCGACCGGGTCTCGGCCATGGGTGACGTCAGCTACTGGGACCGGGCGGTCGCCCTGGCGGCCGGTTACGCATCCGCCGCGACGCCGGCCGAACGCGAGGTCCGCCGTGTCCGACTGATCGACGCGGTGAGCGGTGTGGACGATGTGGTGATCACGGCGTACGCGGAGCGCTTGCTCGGGCGGTACGCCGTTCGGCCGCCGTCGGGTACGTCGGGCGACGGGCCGTCGCGGGTCGTCGATCTCGCCGGGTGGGGTGAGGTGGCCCGACGTCTCACGGAGCGGACCGCGGTCGGCTGACGTCGCCGGGTCGGTCCGGATCGGGGAAGGTGGCGACGAGCCGTGCGCCGCCGAGCGCCGACTCGCCGGCGACGATGGCGCCGCCGACCGAACGGATGACCGTGTCGACCACGGCGAGCCCGAGACCGGCGCCGCCGGCGTCGCGTGCTCGTGCGTCGTCGAGGCGAACGAACCGCTCGAACACTCGCTGGCGTTGATCGTCGGGGATGCCCGGTCCGTCGTCGTCGACGGCGAGGGTGACCCGGCCGTCGTCCTCGGTGGTCAGGGTCACCTCGACGCGGGACTCGGCGTGTCGGGCGGCGTTGTCGAGCAGGTGGACGACGACGCGTCCGAGTTCGTCCGCGCGGGCTCGGACCTGACCTGCCGACACGCCCGACACGTCGACCGGAACCCGACGCGCGCGTGCCGCTTCGGTGTACACGATGTCGTCGAGGTCGACGACGCCATTCGGTGCGGTGCGTCGCTCGTCGTGGCGGGCGAGGGCGAGCAGATCGTCGACGAGGGCACTCATGCGCTCGGCCTCGGCGAGCACCCCGGCGGCCAGCTCGTGCTGGTGCTCATCGGGGAGGGCAGCTTCGGCCTGGGCGCGGATGGTGGCGAGCGGTGATCGCAACTCGTGCGACGCGTCGGACACGAACTGGCGTCGACGCTCGTCTTCGCGTTGGACGCGGTCGAGCATCGTGTTCATCTCGTGCGCCAGCGCGGCGATCTCGTCGTCGGACCGTGGCACGGGCACCCGCTCGTGCAGTGTGGACGACCGGATCTCACGCGTCCGCGCCGTGATCGCCGCGACCGGACGCAGCGACCGTCCGGCGAGCATCCAGGTGAGCAACGCTGCGGCCGCCATGACCACCGGGACCGCCAGCCAGAGCAAGACCCTGACGCGACGGACGCTGTTCTCGATCCCGTCGGTCGAGGCGGTGAGCAGCATCGGACTGCCGGCGACGGTCCGGGTCTCGACGATGATGCTGCCGGGAGTCGCCGTCGTGGATGCCGTGGTCGCCGCGGACGTGTCGAGTTCGCCGCGCAAGACCTCCCAGACGTCACGCGGAATCGTGACCCCGTCGTCGAACTCGTCGAACGCCTCGAACACCTCGGGGTCGAGGTACTGGCCGAGGTCGACGGTCACCCGTTCGGCGAGTTCCTCCAGGAACGCCTCGAAGCTGGCGGTGCGGTCGACGAGGATCGTGATCGGCATGCCGGTGTCGACCCCGTAGTCGGCGGCGAGTCGGACGAGCCGCTGCCGCGAGACCATCGGGACGTCCACCCGTCGGTCGACCATCGACTGGACCCGGACCTTCCCCGTCTCGGTCACGATCGCGACCACGTCCTGATCGCAGAGGACGTAGAGGTTGTGATCACGGTCGACGGCGCGCAGCGGATCGAGCGCACCGATCGCGTCGAGTTCGGCGGTCAGCTGGGCGATGTCCGGTCCGAACAGTGCGGTCAGCTCGGCGGTACCGAACTGGCCCGCATCGACGATGGGCGACTTCGATGTCAGTTCGCTCGCCTCCAGATCACGCTGGGCGTCGAGCCGGTCGTCGATCAGGCTGCTCTCGACCGAGGTCGGTGCGATCAGGGCAGCGCCGAGCGTGATCACCCCCACGACGAGCGACACACCGAGTGTGAGTCGGGTGCGCACCGACCCGGTCATGGTGCGGCTGCTCGCAGGGCCCTCGGTTGCGGTGCCCCCGGTCGCGGCTCGGTCGGTCACGGTCGGTTCGGTCACGACTCGTCGGCGTCGGTCGGCTCGCCGGTGATCTGGTAGCCGACGTGGCGCACGGTGCGGATCACGTCGCGCCCGAGCTTGCGGCGGAGGTAGCCGACGTAGACCTCGGCAATGTTCGGGTCGCCCGCGAAGTCGAACCCCCACACCGCGTCGACGAGACCCTGCTTCGTGACGACGTCGGGTGCCTGGCGGGCGAGGTGGTCGAGAACGGCGAACTCGCGTGGTGTCAGTTGCACTGCGTCGCCGCCGGCCCAGGTGGCCGAGACCTGGCCACGGTCGAGGTGCAACTCGCCGACCGTGATCTCGTCGACCGACGAGGCGCGACCGCGTCGCAGCAGCGCTCGGATGCGGGCGACGAGCACCACGAGCGAGAACGGCTTGCGCAGGTAGTCGTCGGCACCGGTGTCGAGCGCTTCGGCCTCGTCGTACTCGCCCTCCTTCGCCGTCAGCATCAGGATCGGCGTCGTGCTGCCGGCCGCCCGGAGATCGCGGCACACGGCGAACCCGTTGAGGCCGGGCAACATGATGTCGAGGATGATCACCGCATAGTCGACCTGCTGCGCCTGCCAGACGGCGTCGTTGCCGTCATGGACCATGTCGACGTCGAACCCCTCGGCGCGCAAGGCCCGCGCGATCGACTCGGCGAGTCGAACCTCGTCGTCGACGACCAACAGACGCATGTCCACAGTGTGCCCGCTCGGCGACGACGATGCAGCCTGCTGGATCCGCGGGCTCGGATCACCCTCTCAGGCTTCGCTCAGCGTCATCCCGGCATGCTCACGACATGAACCCGTTCGATGCTCCACCCTCCACGCCGGCCGTGTCGTACGAACCGCCTCGGGGGCCGAAGCGACGCCGCGGTCGGATGGTCGGCGCCGCGCTGATCGGGGCCGGTCTCGTGGGCGTCGGTGCCATCGGAGCCAGCGCGCTCGTCTCGGCCGACGACCCCGAGTTGGGCGCGTCACCGACGAGCACCACGACGAGCACCACGTCGAGCACCACGACGTCCGCGGCCCCCACGACGACGAACGATGTCGAGCTCCTGGACGGCGACGACCTGCGCGAGTTCTCCGAGTGCATCGGTCTGCCCGATCTGGGCCCCGGTCCGGGTGATCTCGGGGGTGATCTCGGGAGTGATCTGGAGGGTGAATGGAACGGCGAACTGCCGCCGCTCGACGAGTTGCTCGGCCCCGACTTCGATCTGGACGAAGTGCTGGGTGATCTCGAGTCGGAGCTGCCGATGCTGGACGAAGTGCTGGGTGATCTCGAGTCGGAGCTGCCGATGCTCGACGAACTGTTGGGCGACCTCGAGTTCGAACTCGAGGGTGAGTTCGGTCACGAGTGGCAGCGCGGTCTCGAGCAGTTCGAGCAGTTCGAGCGGGGCACCGACGAGGCTCCGTCCGACGCCTCGACGTCGGAGAGCTTCGAGATGCTCGACGATCTGGTCGCGGTCATGGGCCCGGACGGGCCGGTCCTCATCGATCTCGGCGACGGCGAGGCTGCGGTGACGATCGAACGCGACGCCGATGGCGAGGTGACGATCACCACCGACGGCTCGGCGGCCGAAATCGACCCGGACGACCTGCTGACGGATCTGATGGCCGACCTGAACGACGCGGTCGTTGTGCCGGGCCTCCCGGACGACGTGCGGTCGTGCCTCGACGAACTCGCCGGCGAGTGACGGGAGGGCCCGGTGCTTGACACGAGGTCGCGTCGTGGCGTAATCAGCGAAGCATGGTCGCCCGCACGCACCTCCTCGATCGGCTGATCCGAGCGTCGCGCGACGAGGTGTGGACGGCCCTGACCGACCCGGAGCTGACGGAACGGTACTTCTTCGGGACGCGGATCGAGTCGTCGCTGCGAGCGGGAGCGAAGTGCCGGTACGTGGACGCCGACGACCATGACGTCATCGACGGCACCCTCGAGACGGTCGACCCTCCCCATCGACTCGTCATGACCTTCCGCCTGTTGCGTTCGGACGAACTCGCCGCCGAGCCGCCGAGCCGCGTCGAGTGGACCCTCGCCGACGCGAACGACGCCGGAGCGGTGACACGGCTCTCGCTCCGACACGGCGACCTCGCTCTCAGCCCGGCGACGTGGGAGCACGCCCGCACCGGGTGGCCGGTGGTGGTCGACGGACTCAAGACGCTCCTCGAGACCGGTGAGCCGCTGCCGCCGGTCGACGTCGCCGAGTCGTCGATCGACGTCGCCGAGATCGAGGGGAACTGGCATCGCGCCCAGGGTGTGATCGCCAACAACTCGGTGTGGGAGCTGCTCGACCGGCGTTCGCACGATCCCGACGTCGCCGACGAGTTGCTGCAGCGTGCCTATGCGGCGGCGTATCACTGGCACCGGGCGACCGGTGCGACCGCCGTCAACCAGGCGCGGGCGTCGTGGCTCGTGTCGCGTGCGCACGCGACGCTCGGTCACGGTGAGCCGGCGTTGCACCACGCCGCACAAGCCGCCGCCCATCTGACGCGGGCGGGCGACGAGGCGACCGACTTCGACCATGCGTACGTCTACGAGGCCCGCGCCAGGGCGTTGGCGTGCCTGGGTCGGCTCGACGAGGCACGTGAACTGTCCCGGCGCGCTCGACGGGTGCCGATCGCTGACGAGCAGGATCGGTCGATCTTCGAGTCCGATCTGGCACAGGGTCCCTGGTACGGCCTGGATGCCGACGCGGCGTCGTGATGACCGTGTTATCGGGATCCTGGTAGCGTGACGGTCCGTGAGCATCGAGGTCCCGATCTCGCAGTTGCCCGACGAACTGGCTCGTCGCGAGTTCGGGTACCTGGTCACCGTGGGTGACGACGCACGAGCTCATGTGATCGCTCTGCGAACCAGGGTCGTCCGTGGTGCCGACGGCGCCGTCGTGCTCCGGTTCGAGACCGGCTCGGGCCGGGCGAGCCGCAATGTCGCCGGGCGGCCGACCGTCACCGTCGTGTTCCCGCCGGTCGAACTCCCGCACACCGAGGCGGGTGACATGACGCTGATCGTCGACGGTGTCGCCCGTATTGCCGATGGGTCGATCGACGATGCGCTCGATGTCACGCCGACGTGGGCGGTCCTGCATCGCGCCGCACCACCGCTCGACCCGCCGTCGACGTCACCATCATCGTCGTCATCTCCGTCGTGAGTGTCGATCAGATCCCGCTCCCGACGACGTCGGGTCGACTGTTCCTGTGCGGACTCCGCGACATCGCGGACGATCCCGCCGCCGTGCTGGCGTCGACCCGGTCGACGACGGTGGTCTGTCTGAACGAGCGAGCCGAACTCGAACGCCGGGCACCGCAGTATGCCGAGTGGCTGCGCGCCCATCAGCCGGGGTCGGCGCTGTGGTTCCCGATCCGCAACTTTCGTGCCGAGTCCGCCGACGCGACGATGCCGTTCCTCGACCTCGTCGCCGAGCGGCTGGAACGAGGCGAGGGCGTTGTGATGCACTGTGCGATGGGGCAGGGGCGCGCGGGCACGATGGGCGTCTGTCTGCTGATCCGGCTCGGCGCGAGTGCCGAGGACGCCGTCCGCACGATCGCCGCACACCGGGCGTTCGCCGGCCCCGGTGACGGATCCCAGTGGGCGTTGGTCGACGACGTCGCCCGCGCGCTCGGCAGTTCCTCTCGGCGCCGTCGATCCGTGGATTAGGGTTGCGCCACCATGTCGTCCGACGAGCTGATCTTCCTGGCGGTGGTGCTGGCTCGGCTCGGCATCCCGCTCCTGATCTTCCGGTACCCGCTGCCGGCGATCCTCGCCGCGCTCGTCATCGACGCCGCCGATCAGACGATCTTCCAGAACAACACCGATCTCGATCTGACGGGCTATCAGGGATACGACAAGGCGCTCGACGTCTACTACCTGGCGATCGCCTACCTGTCGACGTTCCGCAACTGGGCCGACCCGTTCGCCGCTCGAGTGGCCCAGTTCCTCTGGTACTACCGCCTGGTCGGCGTCGTCGCGTTCGAGCTGACGCAGGTGCGCGCCCTGCTGCTGGTGTTCCCGAACACCTTCGAGTACTTCTTCATCTGCTACGAGGTCGTCCGCCTCGCCTGGAATCCGGAGCGGCTGTCGCACCGACAGGTCATCGGGCTGGCGGCGTTCATCTGGATCTTCGTGAAGCTGCCGCAGGAGTGGTGGATCCACGTCGCCCAGCTCGACTTCACGGACTTCATGAAAGAAGACGTGTTCGGTGTCCCGGTCGACACGTCGTGGGGTGACGCGATCGCCGAGAACCTGTGGTTCATCGGCCTCCTCGTCGTGCTCGCGATCGCCGTCTTCGTGGTCGTTCGCAAGACGCTCGCCGCCGCCCCGCCACCTGACTGGTCGACATCGGTCGACGTCGACCACCACCGTCAGAGCACCCGCCTCGACGCCACCCCGGCGGTGGTGAGGGTGCTGGAGTGGGACCTCGTCGAAAAGGCGCTGCTCGCCGGGTTGATCTCGGTGATCTTCGCCCAGGTGCTCCCGAACACCGATGCCACACCGCTGCAGACCGTCTTCGCGGTCTCGGTCGTCGTCGTGGCGAACGCCGTCGTCAGCGCGTGGTTGGCCCGTCGCGGTCGTTCGTGGGAGACGACGATGCAGCAGTTCCTCGCGATGGCCGCCGTCAACGCCGGCATCATGGCCGCCTATTGGCTGTTCTTCCGACGCGACTCGGTCGACGAGGGGGCGGCGGTGTTCTTCCTGCTGCTGCTCACGCTGATCATCACCCTGTACGACCGCTATCGGCCCCTGCGTGCGGCGGCCTACCCGCCGATCCGTAGGGCGTGACGTCCGATTCGTGACGGGCCGATCGTGACGGGCCGTCCGTGACCGCTCCCGTGCCGGCTCGGTTGACCTGGGTCGGCCATGCCACCACGGTGCTCGACGTCGGCGGGGTTCGGGTGATCACCGACCCGCTGCTGAAACAGCGTGTCGCCCACCTGAAACGTCACGGCCCTCCGCCACCGCCGATCGACGCGGACCTGGTGCTGCTGTCGCATGCACACATGGACCATCTGCACGTGCCGTCGCTCCGTCGCCTCGCGTCCGGCGTGCCGATCGTGACACCACGCGGTACCGCCGACCTGCTCCGCCGAGCCGGACACACCGAGATCGTCGAGGTCGACATCGGCGACCATGTCGAGGTCGCCGGCGCACACCTCACGGTGACACCGGCGATGCACAAGTCGGGCCGTGGGTTCCACAGCCGACTCACGGCCGATCCGATCGGCTTCGTGATCGACGTCGGCGGACATCGGACCTACTTCGCCGGCGACACCGATCTGTTCGAGGGGATGCGCGACCTGGGCGACATCGATCTCGCGCTGCTCCCCATCTGGGGGTGGGGTCCGACGATCGGTGTCGGACACCTCGATCCGGAGCGGGCGGTCGAGGCGACGTCGATCATCCGACCGGGACTGGTGGTGCCGGTGCACTGGGGTACCTTCGCCCCCGAGACCCTCCGGCGTCGACCGCCTGGATGGCTGGCGACACCGGCCGTCAGATTCGAAGCCGCGCTCGCTGCCCACGACGACGATCTCCACGCCCTCGTGCTGCCGCCCGGATCGTCGATCGATCTGACCGACCCACCCGCCACGGACGGGGTCGATCCGTGAGCACGAGTGCCGTGCAGACGGTCTGGGTGCTGGGCGATCAGCTGAACCGGTCGATCGGCGGCCCTGGCCGACGCCACGCCCGACACGCACCGGATCCTGCTGGTCGAGAGTCGCGCCAAGCTGTCGTCCAAGCGATGGCACCGGCAGCGTGCGCACCTCGTGATCACGGCCATGCGTCGCTTCGCGGCCGAGTTGCGTGAGGTCGGCTTCGAGGTCGACCATCGCGTCGCCGACTCGCTGCGTGCCGGGTTCCGGGCGCACGTGGACGAGTTCGGACCTGACCGTGTGACGGTCACCGAACCCGCGAGCATCGACGGACTCACCCTGATGCGATCGCTCGACGTCGACATCATCCGTTCGAACCAGTTCCTCTGCCACTACGACGAGTTCGCCGACTGGGCGGCGGACCGGACGTCGATGAAGATGGACGACTTCTACCGGTGGCAGCGACGGCGCCTCGGGTACTTGCTCGACGCCGCCGGTGGACCGATCGGGGGCCGGTGGAGCTTCGACGACGAGAACCGTGAGCCGCCCCCACGCGACGACTCGGTGACGTGGGTGTCGCCGCAGACGTCGACCCTCGACGACGTCGATCGCGCCGTCCTGGCGGGAACTACCCGATTCGTGCTGGGGCGCCGAACCGGACGGCACGTGGGCGACGAGTCGGCGCCGGGCGCTGTCACGACTGCGCCACTTCGTGGACGAGGTCCTGCCCGGATTCGGCCCGCACGAGGACGCCATGACGACCCGATCGTGGCACCTCGCTCACTCGGTGCTGTCGCCGTACCTGAACATCGGACTCCTCCTGCCCGGCGAGGTCTGCGACGCCGTGCAGGAGGCGTACGACCGCGGCGATGTGCCGATCAACTCCGCCGAGGGCTTCATCCGTCAGGTGATCGGCTGGCGCGAGTACGTGTAGGGCGTCTACTGGCTCCAGGGTGCGGAGTACCGCTCTCGCAACGAGCTGGGCGCCGACCGCGCGCTCCCGCCGGTCTTCACGGGATCCGACACCGAGATGCGCTGTGTTCGTGTGTGTCTCGACGGGGTGCAGAATCGGGCGTACAACCATCACATCCAGCGGCTCATGGTGCTCGGCAACCTGTGTCTCCTGCACGGGGTGGAACCATGGGCGCTCACGGAGTGGATGTGGTCGGGTTTCGTCGACGGTGCGGAGTGGGTGATGCTCCCCAACGTGATCGGGATGAGCCAGTGGGCCGACGGTGGGATGATGGCCACGAAGCCGTACGCGGCGGGTGGCAACTACATCGACAAGATGAGCGACTACTGCGGTGACTGCCGGTTCGACCGGAAGCGTCGTGTGGGCGACGACGCCTGCCCCTTCACGACGCTGTATTGGGACTTCCTGGCGCGGCATCACGACCGGCTCGTGACCAATCCTCGTGTGGCCCGTCAGGTGCGGGCGTCGGAACGCCTCGACGACCTCGACCAGGTGCGTGAGCGTGCGGTCGAGGTGCGGGCCCGACTCGACGCCGGTGAACTCTGACCGAACTCGGACAGCGGCCAGAGCCGGGTTCAGCTGACCGTGGCCGGGTCGGGTGCCGAGACGTCGTCGCTGTCGTGTTGCGCTTCGGCGATTGCGTCGCCGTACAGCAACGTCATCGCGATCGCGGCGATCGGCACGGTGAACGCCGACACCAACGACACGATCGCGGAGAATGCCCACAACGGCAACCCGGTGGCGAGGAGCAAGATCAGCAGGCCGGCGACGAGCGAGAGCAGCGCGACGGCCCCGTTCAGCAGCGCGACGACCAATGCGGTGTGCAACCACCGGCCCGTCACGAGCGACGAGCTCCGATCGAGGGCGGCACGCCCGTCGAGGTCGTCGTAGGCGACGGCCTGCGCCACGAACTGATAGCGGACGAGCTGGCGGATTCCCCACGGGATACCGACGAACGAGACGAGCAGCACGAACACGATGGCGAACGACCTCACGAACGCACCGAGCAGTGCTCGGCGTCGATCGAAGGTCGTGCGGAGCGCCGCGAACGCAGCGTCGAACCCGCGCTCCGGCCCGTCGAGATACTCGGCGACGATGGCGTTCACGATCACGAACGCAGCGACGTTCGCGATGCTGCCGACGAACGCTGCCAGCACGAGGCTGGTCCCGCTCGCACCCTGGGCCAACGCCACCAGCGCGGACACGCCGGGGACGAGGAGGAGTACGGCGGCCAGCAGGCCGGTCACGATCGCGGCGGGGATGTAGACGAGGCCGAACAGGATGTAGATCGCAGGTGCCCGCCGAAACACGACCATGGCGGTTCGAAGGATCTGGCCGGCCCGGCGGCGTCGCACGATCGGCGTCGCCGGCACCGGGTTCCATTCGGTTCGACGGACGAGGAACCTCAGCGCAAAGAACACGACCAGCGCGGACAGGATCAGGCGGAGCGGTGAGACCGCGAACGTGATGAGCTGCCCCGAGCCCCATTCGACGACTTCGCAGAACACGTCGATGACCTCGTTGGCGCTGGTGTTGCCGGCCGGGATGACCACCGACGACGGGCGGAGGTCGTCGAACCAGGGCGCCGGTTCGAGCCAACGGTCCTTGACCGCCGGACCGGTCGGCCCGTTGAACGCGCCGTTCTGGCGTTCGCCCCAACGCCCTCGGTACGAGACCCACGCCAACGGATCGTCAGGGTCGTCGACGGCGTCCGGGACGAGCACGACCGCTGGGTCGACGCGCTCGGACGGACCGGTGGTGTCGTCGCAGCCGAACCCCTCGCTCGCTCCGCGCCCGAGGTAGATCGCGTCCTGGAAGTAGCTCGCGTGCGAACCTGCGGACGAGTACACGACGGGCCGGTCGCCTTCGCGGCCCAACTTGTCGTCGTCCCAGTCGGCGCGCTCGCCGCCCTCGTGCTGGGAGTAGCCGACGGCGAGCGGCTCGGACCGCAGCGCCTCGTCGATCGACCCGGCGTCGAACACGACGGTGATGCCTTCCCAGTCGCTCTCGTGCTTGTTGTTCCAGTCGTTGTAGTACCAGTAGATCCAGTACTGCACGAAGACGCGGTCGGGGACGTCGGGTTGCTGCACCACGTGGGCGTACACCGTCGGGGGGTACGACTCGGTGTACTTGTCGAAGTCGCGCTGGTACGTGCAGCCCGGTTCGAGTGAGCTCCCCGGAAAGTCGAGAAAGAAGCCGTCGCCCAGCTCGAACAAGTCGGTGGCGCCGGGACCGCGCTGCACCGTCGGGTTGCCGCCTCCCACCTGCCGCAAGGCGATCTCGGGGTTGTCGAGCACGATGTCGACCGCCGCCGGAGCGTAGGGTTCGCCATCCGGGTCGCAGGTCTGTTCCTGCTGCTTGATCATGACGATCGGCGCGAACCGCTCGGCGAGTTCGCGGGCGCTGTCGTCGCTCGGTTCGGGGGCGCCCGCGCCGGCGGTCGTCGCCCCGACGAGGGTCGCGATCACGGCGATCGTGGACGCCGCGAGCGAGTGCCACCGTGTCATCCGGTCACACCGTTCCGGATGCGGGATCGGCAGCGGGTTCGACAATGGGGTCGGCAGCGGTCAGCGTCCACTCGTCGTCGGCGCCGTCCACCGGGACGGTCGCATCGTCGTCGAGCTCGTCGAACACCGAGCTGTCGATGCGGATCTCGCCCTGCCGCGCACGGTCGCCCAGTTCGACCGCGGCGCCCACCGGCGTGCCCCACACACCGAACGTCACCTGTCGACTCCCGAGCACGCCGGTCGCGACGAGTCCTGCCGAGAGGCCTGCGGCGACCGAGATCTCGCTGCCCAGCTCGGCGGCGGCGCGTGGGAGTGCGTCGACGATGTCGCGCGCGAAGGCGACCGCCCGTCGTGTGTCGACCGTCGGCGTCCCCCGCCCGGCGACGAAGGTCTGGTGTTCGAGTGCCGCTTGCGCACGTTCGACGCCGTGCGCCTGTGCGACCGCGGCGGCCTCGTCGGCGAGACGCGTCGTCAGCTCGACGACGGCGTCCTGTTCGGCGCCGGACGGGATCGGGATCCCGCGAATCGAGATCGACACGACCGTTGCCGTGTCGACCACCTCGGCCAGCTCACGTTCGCCGCTGCGAACACGATCGACGAGCGCAGGTGGGAGCACGCTCGCCAGCATCTCGTTGATCCGATCTTCCTCGGCCTCGATCGACGCCTCTTGCTCGCGCAGCCTGGCGGCGACCGCTTCGAGTTGCCGGCCGACGTCGCCGAGTTCGTTGTTGCCCAGATCGGGGACCTCGGTGTGGTAGTCGCCCTCCGCGATTCGCCCGGCAGCCTCCACGAGCGGCCGCACCGGCCGGGCCAGGACCCGGGCGAGCACGACACCGACGACGGCGAGCACCGACAACAAGACGGCCAGGACGACGACGATCGCGAGCACGAAGCGCTCGAGTTCGTCGCGGGTCTCATCGACTTCCTGCTCGGTGACGACGATCCAGCCCAGGTCGGCCACGTCGACCGGTGATGCCGCGGTCAACGTGGTGCGGCCGAGGAAGTTGGTGGTGCTCCCGGTGAAGGCGTCGCCCTCCAACGCCACGTCGACCGCGTCGTTGTCGACCGGCTGGAGCAGCACGGGTGATCCGGTGAACGCCATCAGTTCGGCGGCTCGTTCGTCGCCACCGATGTCGAGATAGCGCTCGAGATAGGCGTCGGGATCGTCGAACCACGGACGTGGGACGGTGCGCAGGCGTCGGTCGGCTCCCACGAGGTAGGCGTCACCGGTGTCGCCGAGCCCGAGCAGATCCCACTGCTGGCCGCTCGTGACGATCTCGGTCAGGCGATCGGTGTGCAACACCACGACGACGGCACCGAGCACCTCTGCCCTCGAGCGGACCGACGTGGCCATGTGCACGACCGGCGCCGAGGTGTCGGGCAGGTAGAAGCTCGTGTCGGCGACCGCGGCCGCATCGACCGGGGTGCCCTCGAGCTTGTCGATGGCGGTACCCAAGCCGCCGCCGGCGTACGGGCCCGTGGTCACATCGGTGCCGAGATCGATCCGCTTCGACACGGAGTAGACGACCTCGGCCGTGGTCAGATCGACGAGCAAGACGTCGCTCGCGCCGAGGCTCGTCGCCAGGTCGCGCAGGAACGGATGGTGCTCGGCATGCGCTTCGCTGTACGCGGATCCGTCAGCCGCGTCGTCGAGGTCGGATCGCGGTTCGGTCTCGTTGGCCGCCGTGTAGTGGAACTGCACGTATCGGCCGGCCGCGCTGTCGGGGACCAGATCGTCGGTCGGGGGGCGAACGGCATCGACGGCGTCGTACCGGTCGGTGACTTCGGCGTAGCTGGCGACGAGTTGGTCGAGCTCGGTCTCGGAAATGTCCGTGCCGCCCTCGTCGAGCTCCAGATAGGCGGCCGAGAGGTCGGCGAGTGCGGCACCGACACCGGGGTCCGTGCCCAGGACGGCGACGCGATCGAGGGTGTTCTCGACCGTGTGCTCCACCGTGTCGGCACGGAGGTTCCGCAGGGTGTTCAGCTGGTTGGTCGCACCTCGCTCGAGCAGGCCGTAGACGACGACCAGGTTGACGGCAGCGAGCAGCACGACCGACACCAGTCCGAGGCCGACCAGTCGTCGGGTGAGTCGCGATCGGAGCGAACGGCCGCGTGCGATGCTCATGCGGACGTCGCTCCCGGATCGGGGGCGCCCGGTTCGTCGGGTGCGACGTCGGTCGCGGGGCCGACCGCGGGTTCGGGAGCAGTGCCGAGGCCCAACGCATCGACGTGGTCGGCGGCGCGCTGCTGGTCGAGCCGCCGAAGGACCCGCTGCACACGACGCCGTCGGCTCGTCGTGAGCTGGTCGAGGGCACCGTTGAGCGCCGGTGAGCGAGAGATGACACCACCGGCCGACGACGCCGGGACGAGCAAGACGTCGCAGTCGGTCGACGCGATCACGACCAGATCGTGCCCGCGGGTCTCGCTGCGTGCGATCGGCGTGACGAGATCGCCGTCGGTCACGTCGAGCACCGGTTCCCTCCGTTGCGGATCGAGGCGGAGCTCGAGTCGGGCCGAGCCGTGTTCGACGACCACCAGGCCGTCGTCGTCGGGGCCGAGGATGACCTCGCCGCTGGCGAACCGTCCCGTCTCGACGCCGGCCGAGAGGATGTCGAGTTCGTCGTCGTCCAACTGATCGAACAGGACGGACGAGCGCAGACCCTCCAGGATGGACGCGTGGTCGCGTCGTCCCGCCGCAGCGGAACGTTCGCCGTCCCACAGGTACAGATCTTGTGCCGGGCTCGGCAGCGGAACGCCACGACGATGCGAGTGGTACCACACGAGTGATCCGAAGTCGCTGAAAACGCGCGGTCTGATCGAGTAGTCGTCGATCCAGAGGTGAACCTCGTACCCCATCAGCGGATCGTCGATCTGGACCACGACGGCGTTCGGAGCCGGCTCGGCGAGTACGCCGGGCGTCGACTTCGCAGCCGCGATCAGCATCGCCTTCGCGTCGGACGGTGCGTTCATGTACGCGACCTGCACCGGTACGACGATGCGGTGCAGACGCGAGGGCTCGTCGTAGTTCGTGATCGTGGCACCCGCCAACTTGCCGTTCGGCACGACGACGAGATCGCCGTTGCGGGTCTGGATGCGGGTACTGCGCCAGTTGGTGTCGATGACTTGACCTTCGACGCCGTCGGCCTCGATCCAGTCGCCCGGATGGAACGGTTGATCGGCGAGCAGGGTGAATCCGGAGGCGATGCCCCCCAGCGTGTCCTGGAGCGCGAACGACACGACGAGTGAGGTCACGCCGAGTGCGGTCAGTGCTGCCGACAGATCGACGCTCCAGACGCCGGCGATGATCACCCAGAGGATCGTCAGGATCAGGACGATTCGTGGGAAGGCGAGGAGCAGGCGTGGGACCGAACGCCGGCCTTCGCTCGGCCGCGTCCGGATGCGCTCGACGACGATCGACAGCGCGGCGAGCGCTGCGGCGCCGGTGGCGCCGACGAGGGCCGTCGCGATGACGGCGACCACCACGTCGCCGTCGCCCGACGGGAGCAGCACGATCAGGAGCGCCCAGATCGCGAAGAGCGGGAGGACCCACGTCCGGACGAGGCCCACGGGCCCACGCAGCGGGGAGTCGCGCTGGCGCAGTCGCTCCTCGAGTTCGCCGATGCCGATGATGACGACGGGGAGCAGGACGATGACGATCGCCGCGTAGCCGGCGCTCGGATCTCGGAAGATGCCGCTCACGTCGTCGCCTCCGAAGCGGCAACCCGGGCGCTGACGGCGGCGACGCCGTCCACGTCCCCGACGACCACGAACGACGCGGGCAGCTGTCCGCGGACCTCGTTGCTCACCAGGATCGTGCTCTCGGGGGCGGTGCGGGCGAGACGCTCGGCGTTGGTGACGGTGTCGCCCCAGACGTCGTACACGAGCGCGGCGCGCGCCGCGAGCCCGACCGAGACGCCACCGGAACAGACACCGGCAGTGACTCGGAGGCTGCCGTCCGTCAGCTCGGCCACGAGGTCGCGGGCGGCGAGCGCGAAGTCGACGGCCCGTGGCGCGTGGTCGAGGTAGGGTCGGTTGACCCCGCAGACGGCGTAGTAGGTCGAACCCGTGAGCTTGATGCGTTCGAGGCCGTGCTCGGTGGCCAGGGCGTCGACCTCGTCGACGAGGTCACCGAGCAGGCGTCGCACCTCGTGGTCGGGGACGCCGCCCACGAGGTCACCCAGTCCGTCGACCTGGAGGACCACGACCGATGCGTTCTGGACGTGATCGAGCACCTCGCCGCCGCTCTCCTCGCTCCGCCGCGCGACCGCCGCCGGCAGGAACTGCTGCAGCAGCGAGCTCCGCTCGGCCGATCGAGCCTCGACCGCCGCCCGCCGCTCGCCGAGACGACGCAACATCTGGTCGACGTTGTCGGACAGCTCGCGGTACTCGGCTGGTCCGTCGCCGTCCCGACCGCCGAGCACGAGGTCGGGGTCGATGTGCGCACCCGACGCCGAGGCCGCTCGTACGGAACGAAGTCGCTCGGCGATCGTGCGGATGGGCGCCATCAACCGGTTCGACCACCGCACGGCGACGAACGTCACGACGACGATGAACAGCGCCACGGCGAACAGCATGCTGCGTGCGTAGTTCTCGATCGGGCGGTCCAGTTCGTCCCGATCGATCTGTGCGAACACCAGCCAGGTCGGTCCGTCGACGGCGATCGGCACGGAGGCCACGCGGACCTCGCGGCCGAGGTGATCGACCATGTCGGCGATGCCGGCGCCGCCGGCCGACTCGGTCGCGGCCAGCACGACCTGACGGTCGACGGGTTGGACGAGGGCGGTGGTGCCGGTCGCCGACATGCGTCGTCGCTGTGCGTCGGTGAGCTGCGCCACACCGGGTTCGGTGGTGGCATCGAGATAGGTCGGGGGCGACGCTGCGAACGGTCGAGATGTCGTCCGCATGATGCCGTCGGTGCCGACGAGGTAGGCCTCACCGGAGTCGCCGAAGCCGTCCCACTCGCCATCGCCCGAGAGGATCGCGTCGAACGGGTCGACCGCGAACGATGCGGCGACGTATCCCACCAGGCCCGAGGCGTCGAACACCGGGCTGGCGACGAAGGTCGTGGGTCGCTCGTACGCCGGGACGTACGACGAGAAGTCGCTGAACCGACCGACCGGAGCGGTGGCGTCGTCGAACGTGTCGAGCAGGCGGGCGAGCGTCGTGCCGCTGTGGGGCCCGACGTCGAGGCTCGTTGCGAAGTCGATGCGCTTGCGGACCGAGTACACGATCGTGTCCGATCGCGCGTCGATGAGGTACAGGTCGTCGAACCCGGACTGCACGGCGATCTGCCCGTACACCTGATGCACCGTCTCGTGCAGCTCGGAGTACGTCGTGCCATCCCCCGGGTCGGTGACCAGCGCAGGATCGATCGCCACCGGACTCGAGTCGCCCGAGTCGCCACCGACGCCGTCATCCCCCGGAACTCGCGGAATCGTGTACGCGTGCTGGAGGTGGACGGCGGCGTCGCCAGTGGGCACGAGGAACGACGTGCCGACCCGATCGCCGCTGACGGCTTCGAGCGCGGGGACCACGTCGGAGAGGTAGTACTCGGTGAGTTCGGTCGAGCTCGTCGCGTCCGGCGGGTTCGCGTTGAGTTCGAGGTAGGCCGCACCGAGATCGCGGATTGCTGCGCCCGCGGCGGGACTCGATGCGAGGGCCGTCAGCTCGCGCTCGTACGACAGCACCGCCCCTTCGATCGCTGCGCCACGCGACGACGCGACCGTCACGAATCGGTCGTCCGCGATCTCGTCGGCGAGATCGCTGCCGCGGGCGAGGCCGACCGCCGCGGTGACCGCCAGGGAGATCAGGGTGACCAGCAACGCGACGAGGGCCAGCTTCGTGGCCAGCGACGTGTTCCCCAGCGGACGCGGGCGCTTCACTCGCGATCCTCGAACAGTTCGGCGAGCGACCTGAGCGTCTTCATGTGCAGGCCCTTCCCGGCTCGGTGCGTTCGGCGCGGACTCTACTGCACCACGCGTCGCGGAACGTGGGCCACGACACCGGCGACGAGCTCGACTCCCGCCTTCGCCAGTCGGCCCGGTCTACAGTGGCAGCCGTCGTGAACCGACGGGACCAGATGACGTGAACGCGGGCGCGGAACCAGCAGCTGTCGGCGTCGGGGCGATGTTCGACCGACGCCCCGCGCGGGTGTCACAGATCTTCGCGTCCGATCGTGACGAGACACGGGTGCGTCGACCTGCCGACGCCGTGCTCGCCGTCATCAGCGCGATCGTGGTGGCCCTGGCCGCCTGGGCGAGCGAGAGCGAGAGCGAGCTCGAAACGTGGGTCGCCGACATCTTCGACGATGCGCCGGCATGGATGCG
Organism: Acidimicrobiaceae bacterium; assembly: GCA_002698945.1. GTDB lineage: Bacteria > Actinomycetota > Acidimicrobiia > Acidimicrobiales > Ilumatobacteraceae > Ilumatobacter. The sequence goes on along the minus strand of NZZV01000208.1, from coordinate 34,023 downwards.
ATCGATCGCCGTGGTCGCGTTCACTTCGAGCGGCCTCGTGGTGGTCGTGCTCGTCGTGACGGTCGCCGTTCGTTCCCGTTGGGCGCTGGTTCGCGACGTGTTCAGCGCGATCCTGCTGACGCTGGTCGCTTCGCTGCTGCTCGGTTGGGGGGTGTCGTCCGATTGGCCCGATCTGGTGCCGGAGATCTGGGCCGATGCGACTCCGCCGTTCCCGATCGTGCGTGCTGCGCTGGTGGTTGCGGTGCTGTTGACGGTTCGGCCGTCGCTCACGGCCCCGGTGCGGCGCTTCGACCGCTGGGTGATCGGCACGAGTGTCGTCGGTGCCCTGATGTTGGGGTACGGCACGCTCACGACCGTCATCGGCGGTGTCGCGGTCGGCGTCGGTGCGGCGGCGATCGTTCGCTTCGCGTTCGGCACGAGCATCGGGTTGCCGACCCTCGATCGCATCGCCGCCGCGCTCGCCGACCTGAGCGTCGGCGTCGCCGACCTCGCGTACCACCCCGTGCAGCCGAACGGCTGGCTCGAGGCGACCGGCCGCGACCCGACCGGGCCTGTCTCGATCCGGGTCTACGGTCGCGATGCGGCCGACAGTGCGTTCGCGAACCGCGTCTGGCGGGCCATGTGGTACCGGGACGCCGCCTGGTCGCTCGGCGTGTCACGCCAGCAACTGGCCGAACACGAGGCGCTCCTGCTCCTGCTCGCTCAGCGAACCGGTGTCGACGTGCCCGATGTCGTCGCGGTGGGGAACACGTCGACCGGCGACGTCGTGCTCGTCACCCGTGACCGTCACCGTCGAACCCTCGCGGACCTGGCGGAAGTCGAACTCGACGATGAGCTGCTCGACGGGGTGTGGCGAGCGCTCGACGAGTTGCATGCCGGCGGGCTGAACCACGGCCATCTCGACCCGACCCGTGTCACGGTTGCCGCCGATGACACGGTCGGCTTCCGCGACCTGGCGCGGGGCACGATGGCGCCGAGCGGCCTACAACGCCACGTCGACGTCGTGGAGATGCTGGTCACGACGGCGCTCCTGGTCGGCCCCGACCGGGCGCTCGCCGCCGTGCTGCGCTCGGCGATGCGCGGCGATCTCGAGTCGGCCGTGCCTGCCCTCCAGCGCGCGGCACTCTCGCGTGACCTGACTGCCGCGGTCCGCGCGGCCGACCTCGACGTCGACGATCTTCGCAAGCGAGCCGTCGAAGCGCTGGGTGTCGATGCGCCCGAACTCGTGAAGTTGCGGCGGGTTCGTCTGGTCGACGTCCTGATGGTGGGCCTTGCGCTCGTCGCGGCCAACGCGATCATCTCGTGGATCACGAGCATCGACCTCGACACGTTCGTCGACGAGTTGCAGTCGGCGTCGGTGGGCTGGCTGATCGTTGCGTTCCTGATCAGCCAGAGCACGAACGTCGCCGAGACGATCTCGATGATGGGCGTCGTGTCGCGCCCGCTGCCGTTCGGACCGACCATGCAGTTCCAGTACGCGACGTCGTACATCGGGCTCGCTGTCCCGTCGGATGCGGGTCGCATCGCCATGACGATCCGCTACCTCCAGAAGCTCGGCGTGCCGACTCGGGTGGCGGTCGGACAAGGCCCGTTCACGACGATCTTCGGCTGGATCATCGACCTGCTGCTGCTGCTCGTGTCGGCGCGGGTGGTCGGCGCCGACATCGACCTCCCCGATGACGCCGACTTCACCGGTTTCATCACCATCGTGGTCATCCTCGCCATCGCAGCGGTGGTCGCCGTGGTCGTCGTCCTCGCGGTGCCGAAGTTCCGGAACCGGATCGTGCCGCCGATCCTCGAGACCGCCCACGAGCTGAAGGGGGCACTCTCGGAGCCCGATCGGGCCGCCAAGCTGCTGGGTGGTCTGATCGCCAAGAAGCTGCTGTTCGCGATGACGCTGGCGTCGATCCTGTACGCCTACGGGGAGCCGCTCACGTTCGCGACGGTCGTGTTCGTCAACACCGCCGTGTCGTGGTTCGCCGGGGTATTCCCTGTTCCGGGCGGCATCGGCGTCGCAGAGGCCGGCTTCGTCGTGGGCCTGACGGCGTTCGGCGTCCCGGAGACGACGGCACTCGCCGTGGCGCTCACGCACCGACTCTTCACGACCTATCTGCCGCCGATCGCCGGCTTCTTCACGATGAAGCGGCTGGAGCAGCAGGGCTACTTGTAGCGACATGAACGGCGAACGAACTGGTGACGGAACGGACGCGAGGTGAGGTCCGCTGCGTCTATGCTCGCCGCATCGCAGCCGAACGGCGGCTGTGCACTGCGACGCCACGGAGGTCGAGATGTCGCTCGGACCCATCGAAGTACTCGAGATCGCGTTTCCGGGGAACCGGTTCAACGGCGAGATCCTCCCCGAACTCGAACGGCTCGTCGAGAGCAAGACCATCTCGATCGTCGACGGTCTGTTCGTCCGCAAGGACGGTGACGGTGAGGTCGAGTTCTACGAGCTCTCCGAGGTCGGTGCCGACGAGAGCGTGAACCGCCTGGCCGGTCTGCTCGACGAGGTCGAGTCGCTGCTGTCCGACGACGACGTCGCCGAACTGGCGGCGGGCCTCGAACCCGACAGTTCGGCGGCCATCCTGGTCTTCGAGCACACGTGGGCGAAGCCGTTCCGCGATGCGATCGTCGGCTCGGGTGGGGTGCTCGCCGCCAACTTCCGAGTGCCCGGCATGGTCATCGACGAACTGCTCGACGAACTCGCCGCGCTGGACGACGACAACACCGACACCACGAACTGACCCGACGAACTCACGAGGAGACACGAACCATGCCACGACGCTTCGGACGCCCCGGACTGGTCGGCACGATGGCCCGCACGGCCGTCGTCGCCGGCACCGCGAACGCCACGGTCGGCGCGATGAACCGCCGCCAAGCCGGCAAGCAGCAAGCCGCCTTCGAGGAGCAGCAGACCCAGCAGGCCGCCTTCGAGTCACAGGCACAGCTGGCCGANATGCAGGCGCAGATGGACGCNATGAAGGCTCAGCAGGCCGCNGCTGCCGNCCCGCCGCCTCCNCCGCCNGCACCTGCCGCCCCGGCAGCACCTGCCGGTGGGACCGACATCATGGCCGANCTCCAGCAGCTCGCTGAGATGAANAACGCGGGCCTGCTCACCGACGACGAGTTCGCCGCCGCCAAGGCCAAGCTCCTCGCCTGACACGCTGAGCAAACGGGTCGGGTGTCGTACGGAACGCTGAGGCTCTGCCGAAGCGTTTCGGGAGATCACCCGACCCGACCTGTACTCAGCCGTCGGCGAAGACGGTCGACCAGTCGTGTGCCATGCTCACGACGACCCAGCCCAGCCGACGTGCGACGTCGACGATGGGTTCGGGGTCGGCGAAGGTCGCCGCCTCGCTGACGTAGGCGAACTCGCGCTCCGCGTCGTCGTGATCGACGAGCACGGCGAGGCCGCCACGCGGATGCGTCTGCGCCCACTCGAGCATCTCCCGGTCGCCGCCCGAGTTGCCGATCGCGATCAGCGGTCGCTGACCCAGGTGCTGTTGGATGTGAGCGACCTTGGCGCCACCCTCGTTCGGTGCGCTCGTGAGCGACGTCGTGCGGTGCAGGGTCGGGTGACCGTCGCGGTCGCGTGCGAACTGGTAGCCGATCATCGTCCCGACGACCATGCCGGGCTCGACGCCGTACAGCGAGCGACTGATCGCCCTCACGAACTCGGTCCCACCGCCGGTGACGATGCCGACGGCGACGTCATGGTCCCGGAACTCGTCGAGCAGCTCCAACATCGGCCGGTAGACCACGCCACTCAACCCGGCGCCCGTGGTGCGGTGCCGGTATCGATCGACGAACTCCGTGACGGCCCTCGTGAACTCGTCGGGGGTCCGGCCGTCGAACAGCGCGGCGAGCGCCGTGGCGACCCGGGCGATGCCGATCTCGGCCACCTGGGCCATGTCGCCGCTGAGGATCGCAGCGAACTCGGGTTGGTCGGCGAGGGCGGCGTCGTCGCTCACGCGATGCTGCAGGGCGTCGACGAAGAAGTCGAGCTGGACGTAGGTCGGCTTCTCGCACCACATCGTCCCGTCGTTGTCGACGTAGGCGACCCGCTCGTCGACCGGCACGTCATCGATCGCGTCGAGGAAGTCGATGATCGCGTCACGCGTCGGCCCGTGTCGCCAGGACGGAAGTCGGTCGGTCATGGTTCGTGTCGCTCCTTCGGCGCTGGTGGTGTCGGGTCGATGTCCCAGGCGCACCTGAAGCCGACGTGGCTCATGCCGGTGTCGATCATCTGGGGTCGGCGGGCGGCCGGGCGGTATCGCAAGCAGTACGAGTCGGCACACAGATGGGAGCCACCCTTGATGACCTTGCGCGGTACGCGGAACTGGGGTTGGGTCGGGTCGTAGCTCGCGTCGACGTCGCCGCCCCGAGGATCGGTCGGGACACAGCAGGGCTTGTCCGTGTCCTCGGGGTGGGCACTGGTCCACCAGTCGTCGGTCCACTCCCAGACGTTGCCCGCCATGTCGTGCAGCCCGAATCCGTTCGGCGGGAACGAGCCGACGGGTGCGGTACGAAGGAAGCCCGACTCGCCGGTCGACCGCCAGGGGAAGTCGAGCCCGTCCCAGGTGTTCGCCATGATCCGTCCGTCGGGCCGTGGATCGTCGCCCCACGTGAACGGGGCACCGTCGAGACCGCCACGTGCTGCGAACTCCCACTCGGCTTCGGTCGTGAGGCGTCCGTTCGCCCACGCGGCGTACGCCGTGGCGTCCTCGTGGGCGACGTGGACGACCGGGTGATCGAGGAGCTCGTCGACGGTCGAGCCGGGCCCGTACGGGTGCCGCCAGCACGCTCCCGGCATCCAGGTCCACCACTGGCTGAGGTGTCGCAGATCGACCGGCCCGGGTGTCGGTGTGAAGACCAATGAACCCGGGACGAGGTTCTCCGGAGGCGCACCGGGATAGTCGGCCGGGTCGAGCGGGCGCTCGGCGACGGTCGTGTACCCGGTGGCATCGACGAACGACGCGTACTGTTCGTTCGTGACCTCGTACCGGTCGATGCCGAACGCGGACACGCGGACGCGGTGCGTCGGCGCCTCCTCGGGGTAGTGGTCGTCGGATCCCATCACGAACTCGCCACCGTCGAGGCGGACGACGTCGTGGGTGGAGCTCCGCGTGCTCATGTGGTCAGCCTCCCTCACCCGCTGCGGCGCCGGTGGCATCGAGCACGACGAGGTCGTGGCGCCAGAGCCGTTCCACCAGGTTCACCGCCCCAGCACCGAGGTCGGCGACGGTGCGCACGCCGTCGATCGAGCGAACGGTCTCGAGTTCGGCCCGGTCCACGAACAGCACGAGGTCCGTGAACGTGTGCGCCCGATTGAGCAGTGCCGCGGCGGCGCCTGGCGGGAGACGGTCGGGGTCGTCGACTGCGATCACGGTCGGGATCGTGATCGGCACGAGTCGCTCGGGCGTGTCGAACGGCACCGAACCCGATCGCGTGTCGTCGTCGGCGAAGGCGATCACGGTGTGGCGTTCGATGGTGCCGCGGAACAGCTCGACGGCCGCGTACTGCTCCGCCGGCGAGAGCTGTGTGATGCGAGCCGCGTGTGGCGTCTCGCTGATCGACCCGCAGTCGGGGAGATACGGCGCCTGACGCTCCCACCGGCCGAACCGCAGGCCGGCGTCGGTGAGTAGCTCCATCAACTCCGGTACGGAGTAGGCGCGGTCGCGCGGGTTCAGCAGCGCGTCGGCGAGGGCGTCGTCGTGCTGGAAGTCGGGTGAGGTCCGCAGCAGGCGCGACAGGGGATGGTCGTTCGGAAGTTCGCCGAGGGTCGCGACCAAGGCGGCGATGTCGTCCCGGTCGGTCGTCACCCCGAGTCGGCGGCAATACTCCTGGAGCAGGTAGATGCCGGTGCGACCGAACGGTGCGTACACCATCAGCGTGACGGCGCCGTGTGGGGCGAGCGCGGCACGAAGCGCTCGAAGTCCGGCGGGCGGGTCGGCGAGGTGGTGGAGGACCCCGGTGCAGACGACGTGATCGAAGCGTCGGTCGAGCGACGCCACGTCCTCGATCGCCATGCGCTCGACCGACAGGTTCGTGATCTCGTGTTGCTCGATCAGACGTCGGGTGTGCTCGATCGCCGTGGCGCTGACGTCGATGCCGACGACGTCGAGGTGGGGATGCCGGAGCGCCTGGCGCGCCGCCTGGGCTGTTCCGCACCCGGCCACCAGCATCGAGCGGATCTCGTCCGGCGATCGGTCCGGCCAGACGAGGTGGTGCGCAACACGGTCCGGTCCGGTCGACGACCGAGACGCGATCGCGTCGAGGTCGCCGACCGGCGGTGGATACGGATGGGCGTCGTAGAACGACTCGATCGGGTCGCGGCCGGACGTGGTCATCGACACGATCGATCGATCAGCTGGCGGCTGCGGTGATCGACTCGATCTTCTCGATGATCTGGCTGAGGTTGAACGACGCCGGCTCGTGGCGCTGCGGGAACTCGTCCAGTGTCTGCAGCAGCTCGGCCGCGTACATCTGCGCGGGCACGATCAGGAAGACGCGATCGAGCATCCAGTCGAAGTAGGTGTTGGACGTGATGTCGGCCCGTTCGTACGGGTCGGTGCGCAGGTTGAAGATCTTCGGCACGCGCAGCTCGGTGAACGGCTCGGCCCACACCTGGAGGGTGCCGGCCGCCCGCTGCTCGAGGAAGACCAGCTTCCAGTTGTCGTACCGCATCGCGGTGAGGTCACCGTCGTCCGAGCAGTAGAAGAAGTACGGCCTCGGACTCTCGTCGGCCTCGCCGGTGATGTAGTCGAGCTGGTTGAACCCGTCGAGGTGGACCTTGAACTCGGACCCGTTGAGTTCCGTGCCCGCCTTGAGCTGCTCCTTGATCTCGGTGTTGCCGACGGCCGCCAGCAGGGTGACGAACCAGTCGTTGTGGCTGACGATGCCGTTCAGCACCTTGCCGGCCGGGATCCTGCCGGGCCAGCGCACGACGCACGGGACGCGGTAGGCACCCTCCCAGTTCGAGTTCTTCTCGTTGCGGAACGGGGTCATGCCGGCGTCGGGCCAGGAGTTCATGTGCGGCCCGTTGTCGGTCGAGTACATGACGATCGTGTTGTCGGCGATGCCGAGCCGATCGAGTTCGTCGAGCACCTGACCGACGATCTCGTCGTGGTACACCATCGTGTCGTGGTACGGCGACTGCCACCGGCCGGCCCGTCCGAGGTCTTCGTCGAGCGTGTGGGTCCGGAAGTGCATGTGGGTCGTGTTGAACCAGCAGAAGAACGGGGTGTCCGAATCGACCTGGCGCTGCATGAAGTCGATCGTCGCGTCGCGGAACTCCTCGTCGCACGTCTTCATCCGCTCCTTGGTGAGCGGGCCGGTGTCCTCGATGCGCTGCGAGCCGTCGGCATTCGCCCATGACTTGAGCACGCCGCGGGGACCGAAGCGCTGCTTGAAGTTGGGGAAGTCCTCGGGGCTCGGGTAGTCCGGGTGCTCGGGCTCCTCCTCGGCGTTGAGGTGATACAGGTTGCCGAAGAACTCGTCGAAGCCGTGTGCCGTCGGCAGGTGCTCGTCGCGGTCGCCGAAGTGGTTCTTGCCGAACTGTCCGGTGGCGTACCCCTCGGCCTTGAGTGCGGTTGCGATCGTCGGGTCCTCGGCCGCGTAGCCGATCGGCGCTCCGGGGAGTCCGACCTTGGTGAGCCCGGTTCGGTACGGATTCTGGCCGCTGATGAAGGCGGCGCGGCCGGCGGTGCAGCTCTGTTCCCCGTAGTAGTCGGTGAAGCGAACCCCTTCGTCGGCGATGCGATCGATGTTGGGCGTGCGGTAACCCATCAACCCGTCGCTGTAGCAGCTCAGGTTGCTGATCCCGATGTCGTCACCCCAGATGATCAAGATGTTCGGCTTGTCGGCCATGTAAGTCCCCAGTCCTCGTCGGGGGCCGAATCTAGTGCGCGTGAAGTGGCGGCGGAAGCGCGTGGGGTGAAGTGACGGAGGGTTCGAGGTGAACCTCCGGTTACTGGGCTCCCGTCGTGGCCCGGTCAGTTCGGCGACGGGCGACCCACGGTGCTCCGAGCAGCACGATTGCCGCCGAGGCGAGCAGCATCAGCGTGATCGTCGCGGACACCAAGAGCGTCTGGTCGAGATCGACTCGGAGCGCGTCGACGACCTGGCTGACCGTCGCCTGCGCACCCGGCGACTCGACCGCCTCCGGCAGCCGCTCGCTCGCCTCGGCCCCGACGACCCGGACGACCAGCGCCGCGGCGAACATGCCGGCGACGAGATAGCAGGCGGTTCGCCAGCGTTGGCTCGACAGCCAGATCGAGACGGCAGCGAGCGCGACACCGGCGATCAACAGCAGCCAGAACGCCCGTTGGGCGAGCACCAGCAGGTCGCGCAGCGCCGACACCTCGGTGCCGACCTCGCCGAGTCGCTCGCTGGCGAAGACCACGGGCGTCCCGAAGTCGTCCGGCAGATCTCGCCCGAACGCCGACTCCAGCGCAGCCCGCTGTTCGTCGGGGTCGCCCGTCCGGTCCATCTCCGGCAGGTCGATATCTCGGAACAGGCCGAACTCGTCTTGCACCAGACCGAGCACGCGAGTCGTCAGCGGGAGCAGGTTGACGCTGACCTCCCCGTCCGACACATCGACGCCGTCGACCACGTCGTCGCCCTCGATCACGGCGACGGTCGTCTCGTGCGCACGGCCGGCGACGGCAGCGACGCCGGCCGCGACCTCCGGGGTGCGTAACAACTCGGCCGCTCGGTCCTCGATGCGCGACCGCACGCCGGCCAAGAGGAGGTCGGCCGCGGGCGTCAGCTGTTCGGGGAGCACCTCGACGATCGCGTCGCGGATCCCGATCGCGGCGGCGACCTCGGTGACGACCCGCTGCGCCAGCGCGTCGCTGATCTCTGCGTCCAGGAGGAGTTCCTCGACGCGACGCTCGAATCGCTCCGCGTCGGTGGCGGTCCGCATCGTCCAGAACCCGAGCATGCCGCCCACCAGGCACACGACGGCGGCGAGGCCCACCAACGCGGCACCGGCCGATCGGGCTCGCCCTCCCGTCGTCGAACCCGGTGGCTCGCTCGCGTGGGCGTCGGGGTGCGACCCGGCCTCGGCTGGTTCGGTCGTCGGTGTCTCGGTCATGTCAATTCCGTTCGTCCGAGACGGGTGCGATCCCGTCTGTCGTCGATTCTCGCCGATCGAGCGGTTCCCTGGCCTACGATCCCGTTGCTCGACCGTTTGTTCGCATCCTTGGAGGACGCATGCTCATTCTCGCCATCATCGCCGCCGGCATGTTCGTCGGCTGGATCGCCCAGCTCATCCTCGGTGCCAACAGTCGGACGACCGACTGGGGAATGGCGCTGATCGCCGGGATCGCCGGCTCGTTCGTCGGCGGTCTGCTCGTGTCGCTGATCGCCGGCGACGGCATCGATCTCCGCCCGAGCGGCTTCATCGGATCGCTCGTCGGGGCGCTCGTCGTTACCGCCGGCTGGCAGTACGCCCGCCGCCGGGCCGACGCCTGAGCGCCCGAGCCGACGAGTTCGACGTCACGAACGCGGCGTCAGCTCAGGATCTTCGCCTTGAGCGCCGCGTACTCGGCGTCGTCGAGCTTGCCGGCGTTGTGCAACGCCGACGCCTTCTCGAGTTCGCTCGCGGCACCGCCGCCGGCGACGTCTCGGACGTAGGCGTCGAACGACTCCTTGGCTTCCACCTGCTGCTTGGCGCTGCGCTTGATCATGCCGTCGCCGCGGACGATCACGTAGACCAGCAGCGTGATCAGCGTGAACAGCACCAGCGCCAGCAACCACGCCGCTTTGGCCCAGCCGCCGAGTTCGTCGTCGCGGAAGATGTCGGCGATGACCGAGAACATCATCATCAGCACGCTGATGAACACGAACGTCGCGAACACGACCCACAGCGCGTTCCAGATCGAGAAAGCAAGCATCGAGACTCCTTGAAGTCGTAGTCGAGGTCGAGGTCGGACCGGCCGGCCCGCGCCGCCGACGATACTCGACCCGTGTCGCCCGTCCGGGCTACCGCGGATTCGCTCCGACCGCCACCCGACCCTCGACCGGGCGGCTAGCGTTCGATCATCGTGACCGACCGCCCCAAGGCACCCGCGCCGCAGCGACTCGACGACCTCGCTCCGGGGCAACGGCGACGCATGCTCGTCCAGGCGGTGGGCGTCTGCCTCCTGCTCGTGGCTGCCGTGCTGGTCACGTACTACAGCCTGCCGTGGGACGGAACACACATCGATGATCTGGTGCTCCGGCTGGTCGTCGGCATCGTGGCGATCGTCGTCATCGCGGTCGTCGCTGTTCGCATCGTGTTGCGTGCCGAGTACCCGCTCGTCCGTGCCGCCGAGGTGCTCGTCGTCGTGGTCGCCGTGGCGATCGCGTTGTTCGCGTCGATCTACGCCTACCTCTCCCACCTCGATCCGGCGTCGTTCACCGAGCCGCTGTCGCGCACCGATGCGCTCTACTTCGCGGTGACGACGGCGACGACCGTCGGATACGGCGACATCTCCGCACTCACCGAAACCGCTCGCGTGCTCGTCATGGTCCAGATGGTCGTCAACGTCGCCGTCATCGGCATCGCCGCCCGAACACTCATCTATGCCGCCCGCAAGCGAGTCGAAGAGGCATGACGGGCCGGGCGGCGACGGTGTTCGTCGACGTCCGTGAGATCGTCCGAGACACGTACGAATCGTGGCGCGACGACCGGACGATCCGCCTCGGCGCGGGTCTGGCGTACTACGGGCTGTTCTCCCTGACGTCGGTGATCGGCGTCGCGATCGGCCTGCTCCGCATCTTCGGGCGTTCGGCGGCGGTGGAGGAAGACTTGACGGCGCGCGTGGTGGAGGCCGCCGGTCCCGACGCGGCGGACACCGTGTCGGGCCTCTTCGGCCAGCTCGACGGCAGTACCGGGTCGTCGATCGGCCTCGTCGGGCTGGGCTCGTTGCTCATCACGGGGTCACTGTTCTTCCTGGCGTTGGAGGACGCCTTCCACCAGATCTGGGACGTACCGGTGCGGTCCGGGATCAAGTCGACGATGCGGCGCCGGTTGATCTCGCTCGCCGTCCTCCTCGGCGCGGCCGCGACGATCGTCGTCGCGCTCGCGGTGCAAGCTGCCGCGTCGCTGCTGGAACGGTTCGTCCCCGGATCGGCGCCCGGACTGGAGGCGCTGTCGTCGCTGTTCGCCAGTGTCATGAGCTGGTCGGTGCTCGTCGTGGCACTGACGTTGCTGTTCAAGTACCTGCCGACGATCGCCGTGCCGTGGCGACCGATCATCATCGCGGCCGTCGTCACGAGCGCGTTCTTGGTGATCGGCACAGCGCTGATCGGTCTGTATCTGCGGACGGTGGGTGCGTCCTCGCTCGGTGGTGTCGCGTCCACGCCGGTGGCCGTGCTGTTGTGGATCTACTACGAGGCGCAGATCCTGCTCGCCGGCGTGCAGCTGTCGCGGATCCTGGCGGAATCATCGAACCGCTGGATCAGCGGCTGACCGACACGGGCTGCCCCACGGCGGCGAGCCATCCCTTCAAGACGCGGTGGAGTTCGGGCGCCGAGCGCACGCGTTCGGCGGGCACCGGCAGCTCGACGGGGTGCAACACGAACGGGTGGGTCTGTGGACCGCCCAACGCGCCGTGCGACCCGACCTGGTGCTCGAACGCGGGCAATTCGTTCGTCTCCGGGTCGTAGGCGGCGTTGATCATCAGGTCGGCGACGTGCTCGTCGGCGTCGACGGCAGCGACCTGGCGCGCCGCCTCCGTGCCGTACGCGGCGAGTGGATCGTCGCCCTCGACCGCCGTCGGGTCGTCCGCCGGCCTGTCGAGGTACCGCCGTCCGTTCGCTCCGAGCACGACCGCGCCCTGCTTGTCGGATCGGACGAGGATGAAGCCGATGCCGGGATGGGCAGTCAGTTCGGTCATCAGATCGGGGTAGCGGTCCACGATCTGCTCGAGTGTCCAACGGGTGGTGCCCGGCAGGTACACCAGCCCGAGCGCGCCCGAGCCGAGCACGGTGACGGCGCCGTCGGACAGTTCGTGGTCGTCGTCGCCGCGAGCCGACCGGAACCAGGCGGTCGACTCGGTCTTGCCGGCAGCCGAGTCGGGATCGACCGCCGTGGTGCGCCCGGTAAGGCGTGCCACCATCGCCTCGAGACTCTCGCCGTACCGGGCCTCGAACGGTTGCCCCTGCGTCTGGCCGTGATCGGAGAGGACCACCAGGTGATACGGCCGCGGCGCCCACCGGACGGCGCGTTCGATGCGGCCGACCTGACGGTCGATGTCACGCAGGACGCCGAGGGTGTCGGCGCGGTCGGTGCCCGAGTGGTGCGACACCTCGTCGTAGCCGAGCAGGTCGACGTAGATGGAGGACCGGCCCTCGGCGATGTCGGCCAGGACACCGTTGACGCAGACGTCGCGGCTGACGACGGTGGTGAACACGCGGAGCAGGGAGTCGACGAGGCTGCGTTCGATGCGCGGCCGAACGTCGCGCCGCCGCTGGTCGCGGGCGGCCCGGCGGTCGCGGCCGAAGTCGATGCCGGCAGCGAGCAGACTGCGCAGCGCGTTCGACGGTCGGGCGAAGTACCGGCCGTAGCCGGCGCCGATCCGTCCTTCCTTCACCCGCCCGGCCCCACTCATCGTCAGGACCGATCGCTCGGCGTCACCGCTGAACAGGTTGCCGTAGCTCGAACCGTGATGGGCGAGCAGGCCGTTGCCATCGCTGTGTCGTCGCTCGATCTCCGCCGCGGATGCCGGCCGATTGGACACCATCAGTCGACCGGTCGACCGCTCGAGCCAGCGGAAGGCAGGCATGCCGGCGTTGTCGCCGTGCAGGATGCCGCACTGCGAGACGCCGGTCTGCGACGACCATTGGGTCTCCCAGTCGGTGAGGATGTGGCTGCCGCTCCGGAGCCAGCCGTGCAACGTCGGGGCGTCGCCCGAGGCCATCGCCCGACGGAGGACGGTCTCGGCCACCCCGTCGATCTGCAGGAACACGATGCCGGGGACATCGGTCGCGGTGGCGCCCTTGCGTCGACGACGCGCTCGTCGAGCCATGTGTTCGTCGAACCAGGCGTCGTCGTCGATCGCCAGGACGCGCACGACGATCGTGGTGACCACGGAGAGCCCGACGGTGATCGCGAGCGCCGTCCAGAACCCGTCGATTGCCACGCCCGGCAAGCCATCGAGCGCGAGCCCGACGATGATCGCGTTCACGGCGATCGCGCCGAGTCCGAGCGTCAGGACCGAGAGTGGCACGACGAGGAACGCGAGTGCGGGCCACACGAGCGCGTTCAGCGCACCGATCACGGCACCGGCCAGCACGGTCGCAGTGACGTCGTCGAGCGTGAAGCCGTCCAAGATGCCGTCGGCCACCCAGAGCGCCAGCGCGTTGGCGACGGTGACCACCAGCCCGCGCCCGACCGCCTGACGCCACCCCGGTCGGAGTTCCTCGTCGCGCAGGATCGCCGCGTGCTGCTGCTTGTCCATGGACCGGCTGAACTCTACGGCAGCCGGACGATCCGGGTGTCGACGTTGCTGCACCTGACGTTGCCGTCGACGGCCGCGATCTTCGTACACTGTGCGCCGCCCCGGCCACGGGGCCATGCCCCAGTAGCTCAGTGGATAGAGCGTCGGTTTCCTAAACCGTGCGTCGCAGGTTCGATCCCTGCCTGGGGCACTACAAAACACCTGGTAGAAGGCGGTGCGCATCGAGCGCCGAACAACCACTACCCCTCGTGGTAACGCCGTGGTAACGTGATTTCGTGGCCAGCGGGACGATCTACCGTCGCGAGACGCCGTCGGGGGCGTCGTCGTGGGTCGCCCACGCCACCTGGCAGGAGGGCGGGAAGCGGCGCCAATCGAAGCGCTCCTTCCGCACGAAGAAGGAGGCGCAGGCCGCGCTCACCGAGCTGCTCGCCGCCCACCAGACGGGGACGTTCGTCGCGCCGAGCAGGATGCCGCTGCGCGACTTCGTCGAGCCGTGGCTCGCGGCGCTCGAGAACCAAGGGCGTAAGCCCACGACGCTGCGCGGCTACCACAGGTCGCTCGATGCGTACGTGCTGCCGCGCCTCGGCGACGTCGCGCTCCAGGAGTTGCGGGCATCCGACCTCGACGCGCTCTACGCCGAGCTGCTCCGCTCGGGTGGCCGGCGCGGTCAGGGCCTCTCGATGACGACGGTCCATCACGTGCACGCGGCGATGAACAAGATGCTGCACGACGCAGAGCGCAAGGGCCTGGTGATCCGCAACGTCGCGAAGCTCGCCAACGCACCGACGTTGACGACGGCGCGGGCGAAGGGCCCCGAGATGCGGGTGTGGTCGCCCGACGAGTTGGCGAGGTTCCTCGCCTCGATTGAGGGCAACCGCAACGAGGTGCTGTTCCGTTTGATGGCGATGACTGGGATCCGCCGTGGTGAGGTCGTTGCGCTGCGATGGTCCGACGTCGAGCTCGCCAACAACCGACTGACGGTGAACCAGGCGGCCAACGTCATCGACGGCGAGGAGGTGGTCGCTCTGCCCAAGACCCGGCGGAGCCGCCGCGTGATCGATCTCGATCCCGACACGGTGTCGATGCTGCAGCGGCATCGTGCGCGTCAGCGCGAGCAGTTCCTGATGCTCGGCGTGTCGGCGACGGCGAGCGACCGCGTGTTCACGAACGAGATCGGCGAGCCGTTGCGGCCCAACTCTGTCGGCCAGGCGTTCCGTCGGCTCGTCGACGCGGTGGACGTCCCAGTGATCAGGCTCCACGACCTGCGCCACACGCATGCCACGCATCTCTTGATGGCGGGCGTCAACGTGAAGGTCGTGAGCGAGCGCCTCGGTCACTCGTCGGTCAGCTTCACCCTCGACACGTACGGCCACGTCATGCCCGGTCAGCAAGCCGAAGCGGCGGCCGCCGCCGCGGCGCTCCTCGGAGACCGGACCCGAAGATGACCGACGGGCGCGAGGAGCTGCGCGATCGGGTCCGCTCTGGTGAGATCCCGACGAGCGATGCCGCTGTCGTGATCCTCGGTGGGCCGGACACGTTGTCGTTGCTGCGATCGCACGCTCGCCGTCTGAATCGAGCATTCTTGCTCGACGGCGAGCCGGTCTTCGGTGTGTCGGTGTTCGTGGCGCTCGACGATGTCGGTGCGGCGTCGGAGCGCGGCGTCCTGTCCGGCAAGTTGCGTTCCTATCCGTCGATCTACCGGTGCACGGCCGGTGAGTTGTTCGAACGCGGGCTTGGTCTGCTGCCGACGTTCGCCCGACCGCACTACACAGTGCTGCTGCCCGAACTCGAAGCCGCGGACGATCTGGCGGCCGCTCTGGGCACGCTGCTTCCGAACCCCTACGCTGAGGGGTGAGAGGAGGAATGACATGACTCGGATCGACATCACGGCTGACCTCAACAGCGAAGACGAGACCGGGTTCGTATGGACGTTCCTCGATGAAGCAGACGATCCGGCGGTCATCCGCCCGGGGGAGGTCGTCGTCGCAGGCTCCCCCCTGACGCCGGCGGTTTGCGAGGTGGTCGATCTCGTCGAGAAACCGGTCGGTACGGTGGTTCATCTCCGGGTGCTCCCCGGCACGATCGAGCAGTACCGCCGCCTTCTCGACCGCGTTGGAGCTTGACCAGCTTCCCACGTCGTCGTCAGACTGGGCGTTGCCCGACCCAGTAGGCGAGTGAAGTGTGCCCGGCGTTCTCCCCCGTTCTGAGGAGCCGCCGGGCATTGCGCGCCCGGTCACGCCGCGGCGGCATCGTCAGAAACCGATCTCGGGCCCGGGTGGTTCCGGTCGTAGTTGTGGCTCCAGGTGTCTCTGGGGTGGAGCGGGTCGTCGTGGGGTGAGGTCGTGTTGGTCGATCCACGCGGCGAGTGGCCGGGTGAGGAGTGCATGATCGCCGCCGGTGCGTTGGAGTTCGCTTGCGGCGTTGATGAGTGCGGCGGGTGAAGGGTTCTCGCCGGCTGCCCATGCGGCCCAGGTGTCGAGGGCGTCGAGTTGTCGGCGGGTGGTGCCGAGTCGGTCGTGGTAGCGGCCGAGGCTGCGGCCGAACTGTTGATCACGCCGCTGTTCGCGGCGGAGACGATCGTGTTCGTCGCGTGCCTGGTTGCGTTGGTCGTGGAGTGGTTGGGCCCGACGGGTGAGCTCGTCGAGGGCGGTGCGAGCGGAGGCGACGGCTTCGCTGGTTTCGGCGACGGCGTGTCGGGCGGTGCGGCGGTGGAGGAGTCCGCTGGTGGCGAGTTCGTGTTCGGCTCGCCGGTGGCATTGTTCTGCGTCGTGCAGGTCGCGGGTTGCGGTGGCGATGGCGTGGTCGTGGGGCGCGCAGTCGTGTTCGAGGTCGGCGAGTTGGCGACTGAGCTGGTCGATGCGTGCCTGTCGTTCGGCTGCTTGACGTTGCTGGTGGTCGCGTTCGGTTTGGGCGGCGGCGTATTCGTTGCGGGCGGCGCGGTGGAGGTGTTCGAACCAGTCGGGGATCTCACACCGTGGCGTCACCGTCGGGGCTGGTGGTGTGGTGGCGGCGAGTTCGCGTCGGGTTCGGGTGGCGGGTTGGTCGGCGCGGTCGCTGGCGAGGATCTGTTCGAGGACGTCGACGGCGTCGCCGATGTCGTGGGTGTCGGTGACGACGCAGACGAGGTTGGTGCCTCGTCCGCGGGTGACGGCGACGTAGAACCCTCGGCAGGTGGTGGCGGGTGTGGCGAGGGTGATCGATCCGGTGGCGGTGTCTGATTGGTTGCCGGGTTCGGTGGCGGCGTAGCCGAGCTGAACGTGTTCGGTGACGTAAGTGTGGGGGAGGGTGATGGTGCCGTGTCCGTCGATGCGGGTCACGGCGACATCACCGTTGGACTCGATGTGGTCGATGGTCCAGTAGTCGCGGTTGCGGACACTGTCGCCGCAGGTGGTGTGGAGGAAGCGTTGGTTGTGTCGGGTGACGATCACGTCCCCGACGAAGAGACGTTGATCGCCGTACCAGACCCCGTCGCCGAGCTGACCGGACTCGAGCCGGTGGGTCTGCACCGCACGGTTGATGGCGTCGACGTGATCGTTCGTGGTCGTGGTGACCGCAATGTGTTCACCTCGTTGGCGGGCTTCGGTCCAGTAGTTGGCGATGTTGACGCAGTGTTCGGCGAAGGGTGCGGGCTGGATACGGTGGTGGTCGAGGTAGGGCTGGAGTCCGGTCGGGTCGCCGTGTCGCAGCTTGAGGGACGCGGCGGCTTCCCATTCGTTGTCGAACCGGTGGATCTGGTCGAGTTCGATGGTGCGCCCGGTGGCGCAGAGCTCTGCGAACATGCCGCCGCGGCCGACGGCTTGGAGCTGGTGCGGGTCACCGACCAAGGCGAGCCGCCACCGGTGCTCGTCAGCCAGCAGGGTCAGCCGGTACAGGTCGTGGGTGGCGAGCATGCCGGCTTCGTCGATCACCACTGTCGTGCCGGGTGGGAGGTCCCAGTCGGGTCGTGGTGGCCGGTCGGGGCGGGTGTGTTCGTAGACGAGCTTGGCGACGGTGTCGCAGTGCATGCCGGTCCCGGCTTCGAGGACACGGGCGGCCTTCGCGGTCGGCGCGTACCCGACAACCGGCCGGTCGTGGGCGGTGAGATCGTCGGCAGCAGCGCGCAGCATGGTCGTCTTGCCGGCACCGGCCGGGCCGACGACGAGCACCAACCGCTCGGTGCCGGCGACAGTTGCTGCGGCCTCGGCCTGCATCAGATCCAACCCGGCCGTGTCGACCGTGCTGGACGGGTCGGGCGGGATCGTCTGGTGGTCGATCGCCCACGAGATGATGTGCTCCTCTTGGGCGAGGATCGCTTCGCTGGTGTGATGGCGGGCCGACGGTTCGATCCACACCGACCGACCATCGCTACGTCGCCGCCGGTCCTGGCCAGTGGGGTCGAGGTTGATGCATTCATCGAGCACCCGCTCGACGGCACGTTCCAACAGGGCGGCCCAGCGGCGACCGTCGATACCGGGTCGGGGGCGGACGGTGTCGCACAGGGCTTGGGTGACGTCGAGGCGATGCCACGCCGACCGGCCCTCCGCGAGTTCGGCGACGATGTCGCCGACCGTGACCCGCTGCGCCTCGACCCATGGCGTCTGGGCTGCTTCGGCAATGCCCGCGGTCAACGTGTCGGCGGTGACACCGATCGACGCGGCTTCGCGCCGCCACACCGTGCGCAGGTCGTCGGCGGCAGCGCCGGTCTTGCGACCACGGGTATCGGCGGCCGCTTCACGGCCGAGCGCCCCACGTTCCTTGGGTGTCGGGTCGCGTCCCTCCCGGCGCCAGAACTCGGCCAGCTTGGCTTCGAACGCAGCGTCGACTTGGGCGGCACGCTTCGAGAACACGTCGAGGAGCTCGGCCGGGATGCCGGCGATGTCGGCTTGGCCCTTCACGATCGGATCCCAGTTGACGCCGAAGCGGGCGGTGACCTCGGCGCGCAGCACCGACTGATACAAACCACCCAGCGCACGCTGGAACCCTTTGAGGGTCTTCGCGTCGAGCGCGTACCAGCGGCCGTCGTCGGTGCACACCTTGGCCGAGATGACGACATGGGTGTGCAACTGCGGATCATCCAACCGTGACGTCGTCTGCCGAAACACTGCCGCGGTCAGGCCGTTCGTGTCCGGGTGCAGGCGGCCGCCGTTGGAACGGATCCGGGTCGTCGACCCGTACCGCTCGAGACACTCGACCACGGCGGTGACGGCGACGTCATGACACTCGGCGAGACGCTCATCGCCTGTGAGTGCCCACCACGCCGACAACGACTTCGGCGCCGAGAACGTCGCATCGAACCCCGCCACCGCCTTGCGTACCTTCCCGGACTTCTCGACCCGATCCACGAGCGGATAGCCGAGCTGTGTCCCTGTCGTTGGGTCACGGCCCTCCAACAACGCCTCCAACTGCTCGGTCGTCACCTCACCCGACAACCCGAGCAGCCCGGCCTGGTGGCCGGTCCACCGGCCAGGCTCCTCGCCGTCGACCTTGGTGAGGTAGCGCGTGTAGTACTGCGCCGTCGCCGCGGCGGAGGAGGCGTACAGGGTCGTCACCCGAAGCATCGGACACCTCCCGGGAGTTGGCGGGCACCTGTCTGTCGAAACTGGGTGCCGGGTCGGGAACGGGTGGTGTGCATGATCGGGGGCCTCAGGACGTGAGCGTCAGCGCGAGCTGGTCGGCGTGGCGCGGCCTGGGTGTGGTCGACGCGGCGGGTCGGTGATCGGAGACCGTGATACAGGCCGGGACGTGGAGGGTGTAGGAGCCGGTCGCGAACACACCGGAGTCGGTACGTGACTGTCGTCCGGTGACGATCCCGGCGCGGCGCAACCTGACGAGGGCGCGGGCGACTGTGTCTTTCGCTAGACCGAGCCGGCCGGCGAGCGTGCGGATCGACACTGACGCCACACAGCCGTCACGGTTCCCAGTCGACGCGAGGAGGAGCTCTTCGAACACGACCCAAGCGGTCGGGCCGAGCCGGGACCGCAACTCGCCGGTGGCGCCGGTCAGTGTGATGCGACGCTCAGTCGACATCGACCGCGCCTTCGACGTCGGCGGGGAGTTCGCTCGGGACGGTGGCGTCGCAGAGGCGAACGACGCGGCCGCAGTGGGCGAGCTCGAGCAGCGCCCACCGTGGGACGCGCAGGCAGCCACCGAAGCGGACCACCGGCAAACCGGACACGCCACCCGAGGCGTCGTACTCCTGCGCCAGCTGATAGGCGAGCGACCGGCCGATCCGCAACACGGACGCGGCCTCCTCGACCGTCAACACCGGCGTCGCCGGCACCCCCAACATCGCGGACGAATCCATAGAGGTTCCGACTTACACCCATGTCGTTTCCCCGGCAACCCCCCGCCAACCGGCCCGAACGCCCCGATCAGTGTCCGTTGTTGTCCGCTGATGTTCGTCAGTGTTCGCTGGTGTTCCCTGGTTCGCCCAGTACGGCAAACTCTGTGACGAATGTCACGTCATCAGGTGCGTCATCAATCCTCGGACACGGACTGCTCCGCCGGGTCAGTCGCAGTCACGCTGGGTGGCGGCACATAACGCTCTGCCCGGGCGAGAGCTAGATCGTGAGTGCCGATTTGGGCGGGGTGCGCGGCTTCGAGGAGGCGCGTGATATGCGTGGGTCACGGCGCTGGTTCGATGGTGAGGTTCTCAGCGATGGCGTGCATGGCTTCGGGTGACCCGTGGATCATGAGTAGGTAGTCGCCGAGGACGGCCAGGCCCGTGTTCGCTGGCTTGCCGGTCTGTCGAACGGTTTCGCCGTTCCACAGGTGCCACGTGATGTTTGGTCCGATGATGCTGTCGGAGAACTCGGTGCGGCTGAGCAGTGGGGAGTCGTTCCCTGGGTTGGCTTGCACCGACAGCCCGGCGAAGGAGGGCTCTCCGACAAACCATCGTTCAAGCAGGTACAGGCCGTTGGCTCGATCGCAATCGCCGACCGCCGCCAGTGGGACTGGGTCGGGTCGGAACTCGTCGGGCGGATCGAACCTGATGGTGAACGTGTCGTTGATCGTCCACTCCATCGCCGGTAGGGCGGCATCGGGTGGATAGGTCGCTCGGGTTGCCGGCGGCGAGGTGCAGACGGGACCGCCTGTGCCGTAGTCAGCGGGCAGGGTGTGTGGCGTCGTCGGCCATGTGATCGACGGGGGTGTCCATTGCGTCGTGGATGTCGTCGGGTTCGGCAGGTTCGTCGCCGTTGTCACGACCGGCATCGTGATCGTCCGCACTGTGGTCTGTGGGGCCGTCGCTGATGACGGCGTCGTGGTTGCTGACGACGTCGACGGCGTCGTCGAAGCTGCCAATGTTGCGGACGGAAACGTCACGGTGCCGTCCGGGGCGGCGTCGTTCGACGCTTGTTTGCCGCAGCCGGCCAGCAGTGCCGTCGCGGTGAGAGCGGCAGTGATGTTGCGTCGTGTTCGAAGTCGTTGCACTGGCTGCACCCCCGACCAACCCTACGCCCACGCCTGTCGATGTTGGCCGCAACCGACCTGGCAGGCGGTAGCCCGTAACGCTCGGCCGGAACACGGCTGACGCATTGGTAGCCGGCCTCACCGAGCGTTACGCCGCCGGCCACGGTTGGTGATCGCGATACTGAGCGGCTTCGCGGTGAGAACGCTCCGACGTACGTGCCGATATCGCGCAGCTCTAGAGGCTCTTGGACCCGTGATTATGCGCCAAACGGTTGACCGGGTATGGGCCGAGCGCAGCGTGATACAGCATTCGCCGCCATCGCACATCGGCTCAGCCGCAGACTGGGCGCTCCTGGGGCGGTGTGGGATCGCGAACGAAGACGCCCACCACCGCATCGGTGCCGACACGGCGCACCTGGATGGTGTCGAGGTCGAGCCGTTCGGCGATCGCATCGAGCATCACCCAGTCGGTACCGTCGACGGCTGCCTCATTTACGACGACGACCTCCCACTCTGCCGGGAAGTCCGTGCGCTGCCATGGTCGGCCCGGCTGCCCGGCGAGCCCGCCGACGTCGTTCGTCGGCAGATACCGATCTGGGTCGATCGGCACGACCAGGCCAGAACCGCAAGTCCACCACATCTGGGCGGGCACCGTCTCGCCGACATCGAAGTCGTCGACCTGCTCCAGGCGAACGCTCGCAATGTCGGTCGTAACATGGCCGACGGGAGCCTTGCGTTGACGGACGAATGACACCAGATCGTCGATCCCTGCCAAGTCTTCCAGCCGGGAAGGATCGTCGGGCAGCGGTTCGAGAACTTGATTGATGCCGCCGGGGCACTCCACAAGCAGGCCTTGGACATCGACTCCGAAGCCGCCGTCGTCGCGTCGGTGGACGAAGGCGATCACCCGTACCCCGACGAGCGCTTCGACCGAGCCGGCCCCGAGCAGCGTTCCCTCGGTCTGCACTCGGTCGACGGCTTCGGTCCCGCCCCACGTGACCGGATCGGTGAGGACGAGCTCGATTCGGCCGTCGGAGCTTCGAACGGCGTCGATCGTGCCGACAACGACCGCATCGACGCGGTCGATCAGCGCAATCAGATCCGTGGCCGACTCGTAGTCATAAGTCGGCAGACCTTGCCGCAGCGCGACGATCGCTTCCACGCACGGACTCGCCGACTCCGACGACCCGTCGCCCGGGAGTGAGATGGCGACGTGCACGCCGCCCTGAGGCCCGAACCCCGACACGATCACGGTGCCGCCCGGTGAGTCGGCTGGCACGATGAGCTCCCAGCTGGTGTCGCCGACCTGCTCGACGGTGATCGCACGTCCCCCGAGGTAGTTCGCCGAGAAGTCCCACCCATCGACCGGGAACGTGAACGCAATCCTGCCCTCGACGGGTTCGATGATTGGAGGACTGGCCTCGGGTGCACCGTCGGCGCAGTACGACTCGTACTCCTCGTTCGGGTCGACAGGCTCGGGCTCCGACCAGCACACCGTGAACGGGTTGCGCTTCACCGTTCCGGGCTCGAACACGACGGGCGGCGGCGTCGCGGGCCAAACGCTGGAGGTTGGCGATGTGGTCGGGATTGTCCCCTCACCGGCCCCAACGACGGTCGAGCCTGCCGGCTCGGACGTGGAAGCTGTCACGCCTGCGTTGCCACCCACAGAGCCGTCGCTGTCACCGCATGCGCCAGCAGCCAGAATCGTCGCGCAAGCAAGAAGGACCAGCTTCATCACAGGCTTGGACGTCCTGGTGTGTCCTACGGTTCCCGAGCGCTCATCCGGGACGTGACAGCGCACCGAGCGAGTGCGTCGTTTCGGCAATCGCTCGTGCGGGCTCGCGCAAGCTTCGACATAAGGCGAGCAAGCATCGCGCACCCGATGCGTACAGCACGACGGTTGCCAGTCGAGACGCTCCACCACCGACTCGGGTCGACCCGCACAGAACGCGGCCGGTCCGCTCGCCTTCTGATTGCGCTCAGTACCGGCACGACGATCGGTACGACGACGAGGCTCGCCGACCACCTTCGGTGATCGCAATGCCGAGCGAACCCGCGAGGGGCGCCCGGGATACGAGCCCCTGCCGGTGTCCGCATCGCTCACACGGGTGAGCGTTCAGAGTGCGACTTCGATGTCCTGGTAGCCCGGCACGGCGATGGTGAGCAGCGTCGCTTCAGATGGCACCGCGGGCTGGAACGCAACGTTCACATCTGAGCAGAAGCCGTCTCCCCCGCGTCCGGCTTCGACTTGGTGGTAGCTCGTACCCACATCGTCGGTCAGCGACCACTCGTGGAACCACTCCAGCCGGCGCATCATTTCTCCCGGGCCTGCAGTGCGATCGTCGTATCCGATCGATCCCGGGTGAGTGAGGCTGCCACGCACGACCGTGCGCCACGGCCACAACTCGACGTGGCTTACGATGATGACCTCGTCATCGAGTGAAGCCTCGAATCCGCACACGACGATGCGCGGCGGGTGGAAGAACGCGGCGACGAGTTCGGCATGCAGGGCGTCGGCGTCGGATGGCTCCACAGTGAGATGGTTGTTCACCCGACGCTGCTGCGCAACGGTCGTACGATCCCCAGACGGCCGGGCAGACGCTCAGAACATCGCCCGCGCCCAGTTCCGGCATCTCGATCGTTGCGACGGCGACCGTCGGTGACCGCCGAGAGTGATCGCGTTACTGAGCGCCTTCGAGGCAGGAACGCTCCAACGTACGTGCCGAACCCGAGCGGGTCAGCGGGCGCAGGCTGTCGGATTATTGATCGTCTGACTCGACTGGCGTGAAGACTTCGGCAACCATCTGCGCCGCCTGATCGCCGTGCGAGACGTCCAAGGTCCAGCACCCGATCGTGGGGAAGATCCAACCGGTGCCCCACTCGTCTCCGGGTCGGTCCCAGTTCGAGCTGTCGTGGCGATCTGGCCCCCATACCGGGTCGATTGTGTCGGTGCCAGGTCCGTTCGCCTCGATGGCGAACACTCCCTCGCCGTTGGACCGCCAAACGATCTTCACTTCTTCGTCGACAGGGATTCGTACGGGCTCGCCGGGTCCAAGCGGCCAGGTGTTGAAGAACAGGGCCCAGACCTCGTGTCCCGTCGCCGAATTCGCTCGCGCCTCGACGCCGAGCACCGGTTCGGCTTCCGTTGTCGCTGTCTCGCAAGAGCCAGTTGCTGAATCAGCGGCGTCGTTGTCCGAGCACGAAACGAGCGCGGCGATCGCTACAACCAGAAGTGGAATCGTTGCGGCCCTCATTGGGTCATGCTCCCACGATGTTCTGCTCCCGGTCAGGCTTCACGCGGTAGTCCGACACTACGAGTCTCCCCTGGGTTCCCAACCCAGCCGTCGTGATCAGAATGTCTCGCGCCGGACCCGCTCTGGAACCGGCAATCGCGCGAGGCCCGACTCGCTCATAACGTTCGACAGGCTCGAGGGTGTCGTCTCCGTCAGCGCGAGGAACGCTTCCGGGGTGGCTCGTGGTAACGCCGTGGTAACGGACGGCGCAGAATCGCTCAGTACGAGGCAATACGAGCTGGACGCCGAATTCGCGTTTCCCCTGGTAGGGCACTACGAGCCAACACGAGACAACACCAGCTGGACCCGTCCGAGGCGTTTCCTAAACCGTGCGTCGCAGGTTCGATCCCTGCCTGGGGCGCTGCAGCCGGTCCGGAGCAACCGCGAGGACACACGCAGCGACAAGGAGCGATGGGCGCCGCAGGCCGTGCCTCACGTCTCGCTTCGCGGTCGAGGCCACCTCGTCGAGGGGGCCCGTGGTAACGCCGTGGTAGCGGGGTGCGCTACACCAGCGAGCCGGTCGAGGCGGGGGCGACGGCCGCGGCCGAACCCATGGGCACGACCAGTGGGGTGCCGGCGACCGGGTCGTCGATCACGATGCAGTCGAGTCCGAACACGTCGTGCATCCGCTCCGCGGTGATCACCTCGTGCGGCGTGCCGTTGGCCACGATGCGACCGTCACGCATGGCCACGAGATGGTGCGAGTAGCGACACGCGAGGTTGAGGTCGTGCAGCACCAACACGATCGTCCGACCGGACTCGCGGTTGAGCTTGGTGACCAGTTCGAGCACCTCGATCTGGTGTGCGATGTCGAGGAAGGTCGTCGGCTCGTCGAGCAGCAGCAGGTCAGTCTCCTGGGCGAGCGCCATGGCGATCCAGACCCGCTGGCGTTGCCCACCCGACAGCTCGTCGACCGCCCGGTCGACCAGATCCTCGGTTCCGGTCGCGGCGAGCGCGTCCAGCACGGCCGCCTCGTCGGCACGCGACCACTGCTGGAACAAACGCTGATGGGGCGTACGGCCGCGGGCGACGAGGTCGCCGACCAGGATGCCCTCGGGCGCGATCGGACTCTGTGGGAGCAGTCCGAGTCGCCGGGCGACCTCCTTGGTCGGCAGGCGGTGGATGTCGCCGCCGTCGAGGAGGACGCTGCCCGACTTGGGGCGCAGGAGCCGCGACAGCGCCCGCAGCAGGGTCGACTTGCCGCAGGCGTTGGGGCCGATGATGACGGTGACCTCACCGTCGGGGATCTCCAGGTCGAGATGAGCAGCCACCTCGTGGTCGTCGTAGGCGAGGGTCAGATCACTCGCCGCCAGGCGCGTCACGCCTCCGTCTCCATCGCTCGGGCTCGACGCGTCAACTCGACAACCGCGCCGCGGACCGCGGCCGGATCCGACAGTGGGCCGTCGGGGAACACGACCCGGACGAAGTGCCAGCCCGCCGGGGCGTCGGCGGCGAACGTGACGCCCATACGATCGATGTCGCGCACCCGGGCCGACGTGGCGTCTGGCAGGCGACCCAGCGTTCGGACGATCGACAACGAGGCGTCGAGATGGTCGACGTTCATGTGCTCGACGGCGCCAAGGCTCGTCGCGGCGATCGGATCGGCGACGGCCGACGCGATCTCGTCGGCGTCGACCCAGCTCATGATCCCGAACCCGCCGACGAACCGACCCGACGCGACCTGCAGTGTCCACCAACCGAAGTCGGACCAATCGGCGTACCCGCCCGCACCCGGGTGCTGATCGAGGTGACGCTCGACGTCTGCGGGCGTCGGCTCGCACCGTCGGAGTTCGCCGACCAGGCTGACGCGTGGCGCGTCCATCGGGTCGCCACCGCTCGGCGTCGGCCCGGCGACGAACAGCCCGGCGGCCGGGTGGGCGGTGGCGAACCGGGTGTGCTCGGCCAGATCCGAGATGCACACGAGCGGTGATCCGTCGTCTCGGACCGAGTAGGCCACGAGGCTGCCGTAGGGGTGACCATCAGGGGTCGTCGTCGTGAGCGTGCCGAACCCACCGTGCCGGAGCAGGGTGCGGATCAGCTCGGCGTGGGAGGGCAGTGTCTCGACGTCGCCGACGATGCGGAGCGACGTGAGGTGCTGGCGATTGGTGTCGGTCATGGCTGGGTCTCGTCTCCCCCGGGTGAGATGCTCGGTGTGCTGGATGTGTCGGTGATGGCGGCGAGGTCGTCGATCAGGGTGGTGAGCAACTCGCCGGTGCGCGGCCCGTTGCCGAGCAGGAGCTGGGCGTCGTAGGCGAGCACCGCGCGGTGCTGCCCGGCCGGCGTCTGGGCGAGGGCCGGGATCTGCTCGAACAACCCGTCGACCCCACCGACCGAGTCGAGCCCGCTCGTCGTGACGAGCAGGACGTCGGGTGCCGCGGCGAGGATCGCCTCGTCGGAGATCTCCGCCGACTCGGTCACGCCGAGCTCGTCGGCGACGTCGACGCCACCGGCGGCCTCGACGAGCCAGTGGGTGTTGTACGCCTCGCCGAACACCAGCCGCGTCTGCCCGCCGCGCAGGTACAGCGACGCGACGCTCGGTGCCGGGTCGAGCCGCGGTGCGGCGGCCGCCGCCGCATCGATCTCGGCCTGCACCTCGCCGGCGAGCCGAGCTCCCTCGTCCGGCACTCCGAGCGCCTCGGCAACGGCGACGATCTTGTCGGCGGCACCGGTCGGGTTGGCATGTGACGGCACGATCACGAGTGGGATCCCGAGCCGTTCGAGATCGTCGAGCACTTCGGGCGGCCCGGCGATGTCGGTCGCCAGCAGGAGCGTCGGTTCGAAGGCGGCGATCGGCTCGGCGTTGAGCGAGCGTTGGTAGCCGATCTGCGGGAGGGCATCGGCCTCGGGCGGGTACGTCGCGGAGAGGTCGGTGGCGACGACCCGGTCGCCGAATCCGAGCGCGAACACGATCTCGGCGACGTCGCCGTCGAGCGGGATGATCCGCTCGGTCGACGTGATCGACACGGTCTCGCCTCGATCGTCGACGACGGTGTGTGGGCCGGACGCACTCGTCGGTGGCGTCGCGACGACCGGTGTCGTCGTGGACGTGACGGCGGACGTGACGGTGGATGACGAGGTCGGTGACGAGGTCGTGGTCGCCACCGTCGTGACGCTCGGTTCACCGGCGGCGGTGCCGTCGCCACACGCGCCGAGCCAGAGTGCGCCGATGGCGGCGATCGCAAGGGCAGCTCGTGGGTTCACAGTGCGCCCGTTCGGGCTCGGCGGGTGAGCAGCCAGAGTAGATACGGAGCGCCGATGACGGCGGTCATGATGCCGACCGGGAGCTCGGTCGGCGCGAGCACCCGCCGAGCGGCGAGATCGGCGACGGTGAGGACGAACGCACCGACGAATGCGGCCGGGACGACGCACGCACCCGGCGAGCCGACCAAACGCCGCGCGATGGGACCGGCCACGAACGCGATGAACGCGATCGGTCCGGCGGCGGCGACCGCGAGTGCCGCGAGCCCGACCGCCAACACGATCAGACCGAGCTTCGCCCGATCGACCCGGATGCCGAGTGCGGCAGCGGTGTCGTCGCCGAGTTCGAGTCGATCGAGGGCGCGTTGACCGACGATGACGAGTGGCGCCAGGACGGCAAGCGCGATCCCGACCGTCCGCACGTGATCCCAGCTGCGTCCGTTGAGCGACCCGGTCAGCCACACCGCCGCGCGTTGGACGTCGTAGATGTCGGCTCGTGTGATCAGGTAGTCGACGCCGGCGGTGGCGGTGAACCCGATGCCGATGCCCACCAGCACCAGCCGGGACGACGACAGCCCACGTTTCCAGGCGAGCACGTAGACGAGGAGGGCGGTGACGACACCGCCGACAACGGCGCCGCCGGCGACGGCGAGGCTGGAGCCGCCCCAGGTGACGATGACGAGCACGGAACCGAACGCGGCGCCCTGCTGGAAGCCGACGATGTCGGGCGAGCCGAGCGGGTTCCGAGCGATCGACTGGAACACCGCACCGGACATCCCGAGCGCGGCGCCGACGAGGATCGCGGTCAGCGCACGGGGGAGGCGGAGCGTCTGCACGATGAACTCGGCGTCGTCGCCGCCATCGCCGAACACCGCCGACAGCACCTGGCGAACCGACAGCGGGAAGTCGCCGACCATGATCGACCAGGTCGCCACGACCAGCGTGGCGCTCGACAGAGCGACACAGACGACGACGGATCGGACGTCGACGCGCATCGACAGCACACCCGCCCGCACGACGCGGGTCGTGCCTCCGACGGCGGTCACGCTCACAGCTGCACCATCCGCATCCGACGTACCAGGATCACGAACGCGGGGCCGCCGATCGCCGCCGTCATGATGCCGACCTGCACCTCGCTCGGCCGGGCGACCACTCGCCCGGCGGTGTCGCACAGCAACAGGAACGCTGCCCCGCCGAACGCGCAGGCCGGGACGAGCCAACGTTGATCGGGGCCGAACAGCGCCCGTGCGGCGTGGGGGAGGACGAGGCCGACGAAGCCGACCGGTCCGACCGCCGCGACGGCCGCTCCGCACAGCAGCATGATCGCGACGCCGCTCACCCCCCGAGTCAGATGCACCTTGACGCCGAGTGCGGCCGCCGCGTCGTCGCCGAGTCCGATCGCGTTCAGCGACCGACTGACACCGACGGCCAACACCAATCCGACCACGATGAACGGGGCGACGCTCCAGGCGACGTCAGCGTCGCGACCCGACAGTGATCCGACCGCCCAGAATCGGAACTGGTCGAGCGTCGCGGTGTCGAGCAGCGTGACGGCCCGGGTGAGCGCGAACAGCAAGGCGCTGAGTGCGGCGCCGGCGAGCGCGAGCCGAACGGGCGTCGCCCCACCCCGTCCGATCGAACCGAGTGCGTACACGACGACGGACGTGACCGCAGCGCCGACGAGGGCGAACCACACGAGATCGTCGACCGACGTCGTGCCGAACGCCCAGATCGCGATCACGACGGCGAACGACGCGCCGGCATTGACCCCGAGGATGCCCGGGTCGGCCAGCGGGTTCCGGGTGACCACCTGCATCAGCGCTCCCGCCACGCCGAGCGCGCTGCCGACGACGAGCCCGACGATCGTCCGCGGGAGCCGCAGTTCGCGGACCACCAAGTGGTCGGTGTCGGTGGGGTCGTACTGCAGGAGGGCGTCGATGACGGGCCCGACCGGGATCGCCTTGGCGCCGACCGCGAGCGAGAGGAGGACGGCGATGGCCGTGGTCGCCACCAAGACCGCCATGCCGATCGTGCGGCGGCCAATACCGTGCCGACCGGTCGCCGACATCGACTGGTCGATGGCCGGGTCGACTGCCGGGTCGATGGATGAGGGGGACGCGTCGGCGTCGTCGGTGATGGTCACGGTGTCGGGGTGCGGTATCGAGTTGGCGCGGTGGTGTCGTGGGCCAGGAGCATGCTGTTAGGTTGCCCTCACAATTCTTATCAGGAGTTCCTGTGTGTCGAGCAAATGTCGATCGACCGAGGAGCAGGAAACGGGAGGAGTGTCATGAGCGAGCAGTACGGAACGGTCGAAGCGGTCGAGCGACTGAGTCCGAGCATGATCCGTGTCGTCTTCGGAGGTGCCGGACTCGCCGGCTTCGAGCCGACCGACCAGACCGATCAGTACGTCAACGCACTGTTCGTGCCCGACGGCGCTCCGTACTCGGTGCCGTTCGACCCTGACGAGGTGAGGTCGCTCGAACCCGAGTTCCGGCCGAAGGGGCGCCGTTACACGATTCGTGCGTGGGACCCCGAAACGCGTCGGGTCACGATCGACTTCGTCGCCCACGGCGACGTCGGCTTCGCCGGTCGCTGGGCACAGCGAGCGCAGGTGGGGGATCGACTGCAGATGGTCGGCCCGAGTGGCGGCTACCGCCCGAACACTGACGCCGACTGGTACCTGATGGTCGGCGACGAGAGTGCACTCCCGGCCATCGCGGCGTCGCTCGACGTCGTGCCACCCGGTCGACGTTGCGTGGTGCTCGCCGTCGTCGACGATGCCGACCACGAGATCGACCTGGGGATCGACGCCGGGATCGACACGGCCGGCGCAGGTGACGTCGAGGTGCGCTGGTGCCACCGCGTCGACGGCACGCCGACCGAGCAGCGTCTCGTCGACGAGATCGCACGTCTCGACTGGTCGGGAAACGTCGACATCTTCGTCCACGGCGAAGCCGCCGAGGTGCGCGCCGTGCGCCGGTTCCTCGTCGCCGAGCGCGGCGTCGATCGTTCCGGCTGTTCGATCTCGCCCTACTGGCGCCGCGGCAAGGACGACGAGGGCTGGCGCGAGATCAAACGCGAGTGGATCGCCGACGACCTCGTCGGCGTCTGAGACCGAACCGGCAACGACCGACCGACGAGCCACCGAGGAACCGAACACGTGAACCCCCGAGCCACCCGAACCACCACCCGAACCGCCGCCCGAATGATGGCCGGAGTCGCTGCGGCGGCACTGGTGATCGCCGCGTGTGGCGGGGACGACGAGACGTCGAGCGACACGACGAACGAAACGACAGCGCCGGACACGACGGAACCGACTGCCACGACGGAACCGACCGCGACGACGCAGGCGACCGAGACGACGGACGTGGCTGCGACCACGGACGTGGCTGCGACCACGGACGGGTCCGTCGACACCACCGCAGCTCCCACCTCCGTCGCGACGACCGCCCCGGTCGCCGATGTGGCCGATGTCGGCACCGTCGTCGTGGTCGCGGAGGAGACCGTCCTCACCGACCTGCTGTCGCTCGGTGTGCCGGTGGCGGCGTCGAGCGCCACGGTGCCCGACGCCGGCTTCTCGGGCATGGACCGCTTCGACACCTCCGACATCGAGATCTTCGACTACCTCACGCTCAGTCTCGAAGAGCTCGCCACCTACGAGGCAGACCACATCGTGACCTGGCAGTTCCTCGCGGACCAGGTCGGCGAGAAGGCGCTCGCCGGCGTCGGTGCGGAGGTCCACGTGCTCCCCGACGGCACGGAAGGTCCCGAACGCATCGCCCTCCTCGGCGGCTTCTTCGGGCGCGAGGCGCAGGCCGACGCGCTGATCGCCGATCTCGACGCGGCATATGCTCGCGCCGAGGGTGAGGCACCGGATGACTGCGCCGTCAGCGTCGCGGCGATCTACCCGGGCGCGAATGTCGCTGCCTTCGCCGAGCCGGTCTGGGACGCGCCGCGGGCGCTCGCCCGGCTCGGATGCACCCTCGTCCCCAGCGGCGACAACGTCGACACCGACCGCAACGGTCGTGCGTATCTGTCGCTCGAGCAGCTCGGGCTGCTGTCCGCCCCGACGATGGTGCTGCTCCAGGCGCCGGCGGTCGACGGCGACTCCGAGGCGGTCGCCGAGATCACCGCGAACCCGATCTGGCAACAGCTCCCGGCCGTTGCGGCGGGACAGGTGGTCGAACTCGATCGGATCGGCTACCCGGGAGTCGTCGGCGAGATCCGGCTGATCGACGAGCTCGTCGGCGCCCTTCGAGAATAACACCTCTGTTCAACTTGTGTTAGGAACGCCTAACAAGTAAGTTCTCGGCCCATGCAGAACCCAGGCCCCACGCCGCTGCCCGTGTTCGAGCTCGCCTGTCTCGCCCATGCGGTGCCCGGTGTCTCGCTTCGCCTCATCGCCTCCTCCGGCGACGAACTCCTGGTGTCGGCGTCGTGTCTCGGCGCCGAACTCGACCCCTGCCGGCTTCGTGCCGCTCTGGCCACCGACCGAACCGGCATGCGGATCGCGCTCACGACCGAGCGTGTCGAAGTCGTGTCCGGCCTCGTGCACGTCGGCGGCGGTCTCTACCAACGGACCCACCCCCAAGGCGCCGGGGAACGCTGGTTCGTCGTCGCCTCGAACCCCGACCGTCTCGTCCACCTGATCGCCTCGATCCACCTCGACGGCCCCGCCGCCGACGAGGTCGAGGTGACGGTCGGGCCGGACTCGCTCCTCGGGCTGTGCGCCGTCCGCATCCGGGCGGCTTCCGACGCCGCCGTGGCCCGACTCGACGATCTCGCGTTCACCGTCCTCGCGGCGTGCGTCGTCGACGAGTTCGTCACCTCGCTCACCACCGGCGTGTCCGAACGGCACTGAACCGAACGCCCGCCCCCACCAACCCATCACACGAACCACTCCCCGATGAACAGAAGGAACCCGTGAACACCCGAACCCCCCGAACCCATCGAGCACGGCAGCTCCTCGCCGTCGTCGCACTCGCCGGCATCGTCGCCGCGTGCGGCACCAGCGACGACGACTCGGTGGCCGACTCGACCCCGGGCGACAGCGCACCGGCCGACAGCGCACCGAGCGACAGCGCACCGACCGAGAGCGCACCGACCGAGAGCGCACCGACGGAGAGCGCACCAGCCGAGACGCCCGAGACGACCGAGCAGGCCGGCGATGCGTCAGACGCTGCTGCGTTCCCGGTGACGATCGAGCACAAGTACGGCGCGACGACGATCGAGTCCGAACCGGAGCGGGTCGTGTCCGTCGGATTCGCCGAACACGACGGGATCCTCGCCCTCGGTGTCACCCCGGTCGGCGTGCGCGACTGGTACGGCGACATGCCGTTCGCCACCTGGCCGTGGGCCCAGGACGAGTTGGGCGACGCCGAACCGGCCGTGATCGCAGCGACCGAACTCAACTTCGAGCAGATCGCCGCGCTCGAGCCGGACGTCATCCTCGGCATCGGTTCGGGTATGACCGACACCGACTACGAAACCCTCGCCGCGATCGCGCCGACCGTCGCACAGCCCGGCGAGTTCCCCGACTACGGCACACCGTGGCGCGATCAGCTCCTCATCACCGGTGAGGCGCTCGGACGGACGGCCGAGGCGGAGCGGATCATCGCCGAGATCGAGGAGTCCTACGAGCAGGTCCGGGCCGACCACCCCGAGTTCGAGGGACAGACCGCTGCGGTCGCGTTCGCGTTCGAGGACCTGCCGGGCGCCTACTCCTCCAACGACATCCGGAGCCAGATGCTCATGGAGTTCGGTTTCGAGATCCCGAGCGAGTTCGACGAGCTGGCGGGCGACGCGTTCTACTTCTCCGTCAGCCAGGAGGAGCTGCCCACGCTCGACACCGACGTCATCGTGTGGGTCGTCAGCGACGAGGCCGGCTACGAGGCCGTGCGGTCGATGCCCCTGCGCCCGACGATGAACATCTACGCGGAGGGGCGCGAAGTGGTCGCCGATCCGTTGTTGTCAGGTGCGTTCTCGCACGCCAGCCCGCTCAGCATCCCGTTCGTGATCGAGGAGCTGGTCCCCGAACTCGCACTCGCCGTGGACGGCGACCCTGGCACCGTCGTGCCGTCCGCCGAGCTGCTCGTCGAGGGCGCCACGTCGGGCGACGAACTCGATGCGGACCAGCAGGCCGTGGCCGACGCATGGTCGGTCGTGTTCGACTCGACGAGCTCGTTCGACGACAAGGCACCCCACCTCGAAGACGCCGACTCGTTGCAGTCGACGATCGACGCCTACGCCGCCGCCGGCGACGGGATGGGCGGGATCGCGCTCGACCCCACCGCCGTGCGTGTCGATGGCGACCTGGCCACGCTCACGTACGACGTCGTGTTCGGCGGTTCGGCCGCCTACACGGCGCTCGAGGGAGAGATGACCCTGGTCGACGACGTCTGGCGGGTCTCGCGGGACGAGTTCTGCAGCTTCATGGCCTCGGCTCGCACACCCTGCCCGGCCGGATGACGGGCACGAAGATGACCGCCCCGTCCCCGCTCGCACCGGCGGTCCGCCGCCAGATCGGCGAGACCATCGAGCACTTCAACGCGAACCACGCCGACACCGTGCTGCTCGTCGCTCGGTACCTGGCGGCCGCCGAGTCGGCGGTCGACGCCGAGATCGACGACGTCGACACGCTCGGTGCCGACGTTTCGGTCGCCGTCGACGGACGGACGGCAACGGCCCGCGTCGAC
>NZZV01000207.1 GCA_002698945.1 Acidimicrobiaceae bacterium | reverse complement strand
ATGCGCGGCGTGCCACGCGAGCGCCGGGCGATCTCCCACGCGCCCTCGGTGTCGATGACGACGTCGAGGATGCCCGCGGCACGGGTGACGATCGCCTGCAGCTCCTCGTCCTCGTAGTAGTCGAGCCGTGCCACCAGACCGAACCGGTCGCGAAGCGGGCCGGTGATCATGCCGGTTCGAGTGGTCGCGCCGACCAGGGTGAACGGCGGCATCGTGAGCCGGATGCTCGATGCGGCCGGACCCTTGCCGACCACGATGTCGAGCTGGAAGTCCTCCATCGCCGGATACAGGATCTCCTCGACGGCCCGTGAGAGTCGGTGGATCTCGTCGACGAACAGCACGTCGCCCTCTTCGAGCTTGGTGAGGATCGCGGCGAGGTCGCCGGCGCGTTCGAGCGCCGGCCCGGAGGTGATGTGGAGGTGCGACTGCATCTCGGTCGCGACGATGCCGGCGAGCGTCGTCTTGCCGAGTCCTGGTGGTCCGGCGAACAGGAGATGATCGACCGCCTGACCGCGCTTGCGGGCGGCCTCGAGCACGATCGAGAGGTGCTCCTTGAGCTCGCGCTGGCCGACGAACTCGTCGAGCGCCCGCGGCCGCAGACCGGCCTCGACCGACTCCTCGACGTCGTTGTTCACACCGGGATCGGTGAACTCGTCACGCACGTCGTGCCCCCAACGCCTTCAACGCGTCGCGCAGGAGCGTGGCCGCGTCGTCGGCCGGCGGCAGCTCGCGCAGTGTGTCTCGGATCTCGTTCTCGCCGTAGCCGAGCCCGGCGAGCGCTTCGCGCACGTCGGCGACCGTGCTGCTCCCACCCGACTCACCGCCACCGCCGACGCCGTCGAGGACCGGCACGCTGAGCTTCGACTTGAGCTCGACGAGCAGTCGCTCGGCGGTCTTCTTGCCGACGCCGGGTACCAGCGTGAACGCGGCGACGTCCTGGTTGGCGACGATGTCGACCAGTGCGGTCGGCGGGTGGGTCGCGATGATCGCCATGCCGAGCGCCGGCCCCACGTTGTGCACCCCGATGAGCGTCTGGAACGTCGTTCGCTCGTCGCGGGTCAGGAACCCGTACAGCTGCTGATCGGCTTCTCGGATGTGGTGGTGGATGTGCAGGAACGCCTGGCTGGACGGTTCGAGTTCGGCCAGCGCCCGCTGCGAGACGTGCACGAGGTAGCCGACGCCACCGACCTCGACCAGAACGGTCCCGTCGAGGTTGCGTTCGAGCACCTCGCCGCGCAACGAGCCGATCATCGGCCGGCTCCGGAGGCGGCGACCCGACGCGCCAGCGGTGCCACCGCCAGGTGACACAGCGCGAGGGCGGCGGCGTCGGCGGCGTCGGCGGGCTTGGGCGGCTGGCTCAACTTCAGGCGGGCCTGCACCATCTTGGCGACCTGTTCCTTTCCGGCGGCGCCGTACCCGGCGACCGCGTCCTTGACCTCGTTCGGGGTGTACTGCACGACGCCGCAGCCGAATGCGGCCGCCTCGCAGAGGGCGAGGCCGCTGGCCTGCCCGACACTCATGGCCGTGCGCACGTTGACCTGGAAGAACACCCGCTCGACGGCCACGACGTCGGGGCGGAACTCGCGCAGCAGGTCGACGATCTCGTCTCGCAGCGCCGCCAACCGGTACGGCAGCTCGTCGGATGCGGGTGTGCGGATGACGCCCAGCGACACCGCGGTGGCAGCGCCCGGTCCCTTGCCGTCGACCACGGCATACCCGCAGCGCGTGAGACCGGGATCGATGCCGAGCACGCGCAGGGGTGCGAGCTGACGACCGTTGGCGAACACAGGTTCGACTGTAGCAAGTGGGTGGCGCGCGGCGGTGGCAATCGGGACGATCACGTCGACGACGCGCGACGAGCGCTTCACTCGGGTGGGAGGTCGGTGACACGTCCGCCGCTGCGCCAGTACTGGTTGCCACCGCCGATCGACTCCCGGTCGAGGAACCCCTCGTCGACCAGGTGGCGACGCAACGTCGACCAGTCGGCGAAGAACGGGAACAGGATCTCGTTCACCTCGATCTCGGTGTAGCGCCGACCGAGGTCGAATTCGAGGGCCAGGCGCTGCAACACGACGAGCTGTTTCGCGCACTGCGCCGGGAACTCGATCAGTGTCCGCCCGGCGAAGAACCGCTCGAGCACGGCGCGCTCGTCGTCGGTCATGCCGAACCCGATCGCCGGGTCCATCGGAAGCTCGACCTCGGCCTGCTGCTTCGCCGCGGCACGCAGCGCCTCGGTGTCGAGGACGTACCGGGTCTCGCCGTTCGCGTCCCCGGGTGACTCGTCCTGGCGGACCAGCCCGGCGTGGCGGAGTTCACCGAGGCACACGAGCACGTCGCGATCGCTCCGCCCGGTGACCGCGGCGAGTTCGTCGGTCGTCATCGGGCGCACCGCCAACGCTCCGGCGACCGCCAGCCGATCGGGGTCGAGCAGGAGTGTGGCGATCGAGGTGGCCATTCGGCCAGTCAAGCAGCTCCGCTGACGACGGACCCGGTCGATTCTGGAAGACTTCCGCGCATGATTGCCGTCACGATCCTGTACCCACGCACCGACGATTCGACCTTCGACATGGACTACTACACCGGCACCCACATGCCGATGTTCGCCGACGCGCTCGGCGACGCGTGCAAGAACTGGGGCGCCGCGGCCATGGGCGACGGCAAGTACGCCGCCATGGGGTGGGCCGTCGTCGACAGCCAGGACGCCTTCAACGCCGCCATGGCCGAGCACGGCGCCAAGATCATGGGCGACGTGCCGAACTACACCAACGTCCAGCCCGAACTGCTCGTCGGTGAGATCACCGGCGGCAGCCAGTGACCTCACCGCGTCGAACAGCCGACGTCAGGGGCTGAACTTCAGCTGACCCTGGTCGATGACCGCACGGTCGTCGACCCGGGTCACGAAGACCGCTTCGCCGTCACCGATCACCCACATGTCGACCGTCAGCGCCTCGCCGGGCAGCACCGGCGACGCGAAGCGGCCCTCGATGTGACCGAACCGGGCGGGATCGCTGCCGCACAAGCTGTGCAGCAGCGCTCGCCCCGTGAACCCGTACGTGCACAGGCCGTGCAGGATCGGACGGTCGAAGCCGCCCATCGCGGCGAACGCCGGATCGGAGTGGAGCGGGTTCCGGTCGCCCGACAGCCGGTACACGAGCGCCTGATCCGGTGACGTCTGGTACGTCACCGAGTGATCGGGCGCGCGATCGGGCGGCACGTTCTGCGCACCCGACGGACCACGGTCGCCGCCCCAGCCGCCTTCGCCGCGGATGAACGCTGAGCTGCGGGTGCTGTACAACGGCTCACCGTCCATCGTCGCCTGCGACTCGGTGACGACCACCGCCGCCTTCCCCTTGTCGTACATCGCGACGATCTCGCTCTGCAGCGTCGCCGTGCCCTCGACGGGGAGCGGGCGGTGCAGCGTCACGGCCTGCTGACCGTGCACGAGCATGGCCGGATTGAACGACCCGATGTTGCCCATCGCCGATCCCCTGCCCCAGCCGAGCACGACCGGGAACGTCGGGAACACCTGCTGGTCGACGCCGTTGGTGTTCTCGGTGGTGAAGGCGAGTTCATCGGTGCCGGCGCCGATGCCGACGGCGTAGAGGAGGGCGTCCTTGCTGGTCCAGCTGGTCTCGACGGGGTCACCCTTGGTCCCGACGGCGTCCGGATTCAACGGCATCTCACTGACCGCCCTTCGAGTTCGGCGCCTGCGGCGATTGGGGCGGACCGCCCGGTTGGCCGTCCATTCCCGAGTTCGCCCGAGCGTCGGCGAGCATGCTCTCGACGAGCACACCGATGCCGGTCGGGTCGTCGGTCGGCTCGACGCTCGGCCCGCGGACCCAACCCTCTGCCACGGCGAGCACACGCCCGCTCGCCTCGAACACACGACCGGTCACGGCGGCGGACTCCTCCGACGCCAACCAGGTGACGATCGGGGCGATCCAGCGCGGCGACATCGCCTCCTTGTCCTCGTCGCTCGCCTGTCCCATCCCGAGGTCTTCGGTCATGCGGGTCAGGGCGGCCGGCGCGATGGCGTTCACGGTCACGCCGTACCGGGCGACCTCGAGCGCGGCGATGTTCGTGAACGAGGCGATGCCGGCCTTGGCAGCGCCGTAGTTCGTCTGGCCGATGTTGCCGTAGATGCCCGACACCGACGTCGTGTTGATCACACGGCCGCTCACCTCGTGGCCCGCCTTCGAGCGGTCACGCCAATAGGCGACGGCGTGGTGGGTCGGGGCGAAGGTGCCCTTGAGGTGGACGTTGATCACCGCGTCCCACTCGGCTTCGGTCATGTTGGCCAACATGCGGTCGCGGAGGATGCCGGCGTTGTTGATGACGACGTGGAGATCGCCGAACGCGTCGACGGCGGCTTGCACCATCCGCTTCGCGCCCTCGAAGTCGGCCACGTTCTCGCCGTTGGCGATCGCCTCGCCGCCGGCGGCCACGATCTCGTCGACGACCGACTGGGCCGGGCTGACGTCGCTGTCGCCCGTGCCGTCGCGGGCTCCGCCCAGATCGTTCACCACGACCTTGGCGCCGTGCTCGGCCAACATCAGCGCGTACTCACGCCCGATCCCTCGTCCGGCGCCGGTGACGATCGCCACCCGGCCCTCGCACAATCTCGCCATCGCTACCTCCATCGTCGGGCGGGGCGTCGTCCCCGCAGTCGAGCATCGTAGGGAGCGCTCCCGGTCCGGAACGAGCCGACGCCCGTAGCCTGGACCGACGATGAGCCAGAAGTTCTGTGATGTGGCGGTGGTCGGCGCCGGTCCGGCGGGCACCGCCGCCGCGATCGAGCTCGGCCGATCCGGCCGGTCGGTCGTCGTGGTCGACAAGGCGGTCTTCCCGCGCGACAAGTGCTGCGGTGACGGGCTCACCACGCTCGCACTCCGCGAACTCGAGACGCTCGGCTTCGACCCCGAACCGGTCGCGGGTTGGTTCGATGTCGACGCCGCGTGGCTCCGCTCGCCCGACGGACGCGAGATGCGTGTGCCGCTGCCCGAACACGGTCAGTACGCAGCGGTGTGTCCCCGCATGGAACTCGACGCCGCACTGGTCGACCTCGCCCGTTCTGCCGGCGCCGAGGTGCACGAGGGCGTGGCGGTCGCCGACGTCGAGGTGGGCGACGACCGCGTCGTGCTCACCGTCGACGGGGCCGAGTACGACAGCCTCCACGCCCGCTACGTCGTCGCCGCCGACGGCATGTGGAGTCCGGTCCGCAAGGCGCTCGGACTCGGTATCGACGGCTACCGCGGCGAGTGGCACGCCTTCCGCCAGTACGTGAGCAACGTCACGGGCCCGGCCGCCGATCGCCTCATCGTCTGGTTCGAGCCCGACCTCCTCCCCGGCTACGCCTGGTCATTTCCGCTGCCCGGCAATCGGGCCAACATCGGGTTCGGGGTGCTGCGCGACGGCGACCGCAAGGTGCGAGACATGGCCGCGTTGTGGCGCGACCTGCTGCAACGGCCGCACGTCGTCGACGCGCTGGGTGCCGACGCCGAACTCGAAGGACGGCACACCGCGTGGCCGATCCCCGCCCGCATCGACGAGGTGCCGCTCTCCCACCGCCGCGTGCTCTTCGTCGGCGACGCCGCGGCGGCCACCGACGTCATGACCGGCGAGGGCATCGGTCAGGCGCTCCTGACCGGCCGACTCGCCGCCGACGCGATCCGCTTCGGCGGCGCGCTCCAGCCCGAGTTCGTCGCCGCGGAGTACGAGGCGCTCGTCCGCGACGAACTGTTCGCCGATCACCGGATGGCGAAGCGGCTGGGTGCGGTGCTCGCCCACCGACGCGGCGCCACGTGGGCGCTCCGGATCGTCGAGCACAGCGGCAACTGGGGCCGCCGTCACTTCGCACGGTGGATGTTCGAGGACGAACCGAGGGCGATCGCCCTCACGCCGCATCGGTGGCACCGCGACCTGCTCGGCCGCCCCGGCGCCTACGCCGCCTGACGCGGGTTCGACTGGTGTGCGTCAGACCTGGGGTGGCTTGCGGGCCGCGCGTTCGGTGACCGGGTCGAGGCTCGGGAGCGCCGGGCTGCCGACGTCGACCTCGCCGACCCGCATCTCGATGCCGTCGCGGTCGACGTCGTCGGGATCGGTCGCCGACTCGACCGTCACCGGCTTGTCGTCCTTCTTGGGTCCGTCGACGATGTCGGCGACGGCGAACATCGCACCCGCCATCGCGGCGCCGGCGAGTCCGCCCTTGCGACGTCCGGCTTCGATCGCGTACCGGCGCGCGTCGGCGAGACGTTCCTCGTGGGCCGAGATGGCGTCGTCGTAGCCCGGGTCGGGCAGGGCACGATCGGCAGCGCCGGGCGTCGAACCCGCGTCAGGACCGGCGTCAGGATCCGTATCGGGAGCGACGTCCGGTTCGGGCTGCTCGGCCATGCCGACAGCGTACGGGCGATCAGCCCATCAGCTCGCGCAGCTGCTCGATCGTCTTGGTGGCGTCGCCGATCGGGGTGACGGCGAGGTGGGTGACACCGGCCTCCTGGTACGCGGCGATGCGTTCCTTCACGTGGCCCGCCGGTCCGACGAGGTTGGTGTTGGCGAGCATCTCCTGGGGCACCTTGGCGG
Source organism: Acidimicrobiaceae bacterium (assembly GCA_002698945.1). Classification (GTDB taxonomy): domain Bacteria; phylum Actinomycetota; class Acidimicrobiia; order Acidimicrobiales; family Ilumatobacteraceae; genus Ilumatobacter. The sequence goes on along the minus strand of NZZV01000207.1, from coordinate 13,680 downwards.
CGGCCTCCTCCTTCTTGCCCGACAGGTAAAGATCCTGGATCTCGATCGCCTCGTCGACGTAGCCGTACTTCTGGGTGATCGTGTTGTAGAAGTTCTTGTCGCGGGCGCCCATGCCACCGACGTAGAGCGCGACGTTCGGACGGGCCATGTCGAGCACGCGGTTGGCGCCCTCTCCGGCGTACTCGTCGCCGATCGCGACCATGCCGCCGGCGGAGATCTGGAGCGGTCCGAGCGACGGGTCGCGGTCGGCCTGGCCCTTCTTGAGCTCGTCGCCCCACACCGTGTGGAACTTCTCGGGATCGAAGAAGATCGGCAGCCAACCGTCGGCGTAGCGGGCCGTGGCGGTCACCGACAAGCCCATCAGCGATGCCCAGAAGATCGGGATGTGCTCACGCACGGGATGGTTGATCAGCTTCAGCGGCTTGCCGAGGCCGGTGCCCTGTCCCTCGGGCAAGGGGATCTGGACGGCCTGACCGTCGTACACGACCTTCTCGCGCCGCCACGTCATGCGGCAGATCTCGATGTAGTCGCGAATGCGCGCCATCGGCTTCTCGTACGGAACCCCGTGGAATCCCTCGATGACCTGCGGGCCCGAGGCGCCCAACCCGAGCACGAAGCGGCCGCCGCTGACGTAGTCGAGCCCGGCCGCGGTCTGCGCCATGCACGTCGCGGTCCGCGAGTACGTGTTGAGGATGCCCGACCCGATCTGGATCGTGCTGGTCTTGGCGGCCAGGTACCCCATCTGGCTGACCGAGTCGAAACTGTACGCCTCGGGCACCCACACGATGTCGAGTCCGGCCGCCTCCAGCTCGCGCACGCGCTCGACGTCGGCGTGGAAGTCGCCCGAGTAGTTGATCATCATCGAAAGCTTCACGACGTCGAAGCTACGCAACCCCGCCCCGGCTCCTCGCATCGGACCGGCCGGTGTGACGCGTCAGCGGCGCTTGGGTGGGAGTGGGACGAAGGCGCTGGTGCGCTCGACGTAGGCCTGGTAGTCGGGCTTGCGCTTGCGGAGCGACTTCTCGAGCAGTGCAACGCCGGAGACTCGGAGCAACAGCACGGTCATGACGACCGCACCGATGATGCCCCACGCTCCGGTGCCCGACTCCGCGGCGACGAGCGCGATCCCCCACCAGACGCAGCAGTCACCGAAGTAGTTCGGGTGCCGCGTGTACCGCCACAGGCCGGTGTCGAGCACGCGGCCCTCGTTCGCCGGGTCGGACTTGAAGCGGGCGAGTTGGGCGTCACCGACCGTCTCGAAGGTGATGCCGACCACCCACAGCGCCACGCCGACGTAGGCGAGCACGCCGACATCCGGCGTATCGGACACCTGCCCGAGCTGCACCGGCAGCGACACGATCCACATCAACACTCCCTGCAGCGTGAAGACGGTCAGCAGGCTGATGATCGGAAAGCGGTCGCCCCACCGCTTGCGCATCGCTCGGTACCGGTAGTCCTCGGGCTCACCGTGGTTGCGCCAGAACAGGTAGCCGGCGAGTCGCAGACCCCAGATCGTCGTCAGTGCGACCAGCAACCATTGCCGACCCGTGTTCGTATCCCCCTGCAGGCGCACGGACCAGGCGACGACGACGAAGCCGAGTCCCCACGTGATGTCGACGATCGAGGCGTTGCGCAACGGCAGGCTGAGCAGCCAGGTGGCGAGCATCACGACGACCACCGCGACGGCGGCGGCGAGCAGGGCGGTACTGACGGTCATGTGGGTTCCTCCCCCAGGGCTCGGTCGACCTCGCGGTCGAGCAGCAGCCATTGTTCGTCGAGCCAGCGGTCGAACGCGTCGCCGGTCGGCACCTCGGCGCGTGGCACACGACGCGGCACGAACCGCACCGGCGGTAGCGGCCGGGCCAGCTTCTCGACCATCCCTCCGAACGAGTCGAGGCCGTCGAACCCGGTGTGCCAGGCCAGCACCACGTCGGCGTCGGGCGCACCGTCCACCATCGAACGCGTCCCGGCGGGTCGCGGCGGCAACAGCCGTCGCAGCTCGCCCAGCCGCTCGGCTCGGTCGGGGTCGCGCTCGGCGATCTTCTCCAGTGCGCGGGCCCGCTTGGCGTCGTTCGCTCGCGTCCCCTCGGCGAAGATCACTCCGACGACGTCAGGACCTACTCCATCGGCGAGCCGGCGGAGCGCCGCGAGTTCGGCGGCACTGTCGGCGGCCTGGCGGTCGAGGAAGTAGTTCGGGACCCGGAGGCCGACGATGTCGAGGCAGGGGTCGGAGAGCAGTTCCTTCTTCAGGACGTAGCGGGGCCGGAGGCCGGCCTGACCGCAGATCGCCCACGCGGACAGCAGCGAATCGGCGAGGCTGGCGTGCCGTGCCACGACGATCGCGTTGCCGCCCTCCAGCTCCTCGGCCTGCTCGAGCCGCGGGCGGATACCGGTGGTGGCCGACAGCGCCCGCATCAGCAGGCCCGCCCACCAGCTCATCAGCCCGTAGTGCCGCCCCTCGTCGTGCGCCTTGCCGCGGAGCCACAGGCCGAATGCCCGCGTGACCCCGGCGACCTCGATCCACGCCCAGCACACGCCGAACGCCCCGAGGCGCAGCAGCGGCAGCCGGAAACGTCGGAGCACGAGGTCGAGCACGATCACGGTCGGCGCCCAGAGGGGCACGGTGGCGGTGGCGGCGAGGGCGACGGCGATCAGCGCGGGGATGCTGACGGCCCGCCGTCGCAGGCGGGCGGGCAGCGATCGACCGGCGGCGGTCATCCGGCGGTCATCCGGCGGTCATTCGACGGCCGCCGGTTGATGCAGCTCGACCCGATTGCCGTCGGGGTCGAGCACGAACGCCTGCCGAGCCGCCGTTCCGCCGACCGACTTCGCGTCGGACACCTCGCAGCCAGCCGCTCGGAGCACCTCGATCGCGCCGTCGAGGTCGGACACCGCGAACGCCACGTGTTGACCGACGTCGGCGGGAACCGACGTCGACTCGATGAGGTGGATCTGTCGTCCGTTGCCGGCGTCGAGCCAGGCTCCGCCGAACGAGAACGCGGGACGTTCCAGTTCGGCGAGTCCGAGCAGGTCACGGTAGAACCCGAGCGCACGCCCGGTCTCGGTGACGTTGAGCGACACGTGGTGGATGTCGGCGATCAACATGGGCATCACCGTAGTGCTCGGCGAAACTCGGTGCACGAGACCTGTGAGTGCGGCGCCGGCCGGGGCGACGTGCGATCATGGGCCCAGATGACGCCTGGGGCATGGTGGCAACACCGACGATTCGGAATGTTGGTCGACGTGAGTCTGGCGACGGTACCCGGATGGGCGCCCGTCGGGCAGGATGTCGCCTGGTATCGAGCCCACCTCGACGCCCGGGTGCGCGATGCGAACCTCCACCCGACCGGACTCGTCGAGGCGCTGCACTACCACCGTGAACGGTGGGGCCACGTCGAGTCGTACGAGGACTTCTTCCCGTTCCTGCACTTCGACGAGTACGACCCTGACGCCTGGGCCGGTCTCGCCCGCGACGCCGGCATGGGCTACGCCGTGATGACCGCCAAGCATCACGACGGGTTGTGCTGGTGGGACGCACCCGGCACCGATCACACCGTGATGCACGACGGCCCGGCCCGCAACGTGCTCGGCCAGTTCGCAGCGGCATGCGAGCGGGCGGATCTGACGTTCGGCGTCTCGTACTCACTCCTCGACTGGCACGACGTCCGCTACCCGTCGCTCGACTACGTCGACCAGGTGCTCCATCCGCACGTACTCGACCTCGTCGATCGCTGGGGCGCACAGATGGTCTGGGGCGACGGTCACTGGGGTGCCGGCGGCGACCACTGGCGCAGCGACGCCCTCCATGCCGAGCTCCGTCGCATCCGACCCGACCTCCTCCTCAACGACCGATGGTGGGCGTCGACGGCCGACGTCGCGACGATCGAGCACCGCCTGCCCGACGGCATCGTCACGACCCCGTGGGAGTACCGGCGTCCCCTCGGCGCGAGCGCCGCCTACAACCGTGCCGAGCCCGGTGACGCCCTCGCCTCACCCACCGAGCTGGTCGCCGAGTTGACCGAAGTCGTCGCGAAAGGTGGACACCTGCTGCTGCGGGTCGGCCCCGACGCGAGCGGCGCATTCCCGGAGCCGATCGCCGAGCGGCTCCGTGCGGTCGGTGGCTGGGTCCGCCGACACCAACGCCTGATCGACGAAGGTCGACCGTGGAGCCGCTGGGGCGACGTCGACGCGCGCTACCTCACCCTCGACGACGACGTGTACGCGATCGACGTCAGCGGACGCGGCCGCTTCGCCGACCTCGGTCGTGCCAACGGGCGCGTCGCCTCGATCACGACGAGCGACGGTGCGTCGGTCGAGTTCGAGCAGCACGACGACGGGCTCCGCCTCAGCCGACCGCCTCGACGGTCACAACGGATGCCGGCTGTCTACCTCGTCGAACACGACGCCCCGCCGCCACCGCCCACCCANCTGTTCCCCGCCGGCGAGACCGCGCANACCGAGTTGGCGAGCCTGCTNGCCGATGCGACGACCGGCGACATCGTGCAGCTGGGCGACGGCACCTACCTCGGCCCGGCTCGCGTCCCGGACGGGGTGACGGTCCGCGGTCTCGGTGCCGACCGGACGACGATCGACGGGGCCGAGAGTGTCGCGGTCACCCTCGGCGCCGGCAGTCGCCTCGAGCACTGTCGTACCGTCGGGGGCGGGCCACGCGTCGGTCACCTCCCCCACTTCAGCGTCGACATCGCCGGTGACGGGGCAACGCTGATCGGCTGCGACGTCGTCGGCCACGTGGCGATCGACGGTGCGGCACCGCGCATCATCTCCTGTACCGCCGCCGGCATCGTCGCCGCGGGACCGAACCGGATCGAGATCGTGCGCAGCTCGTTCCGCGGCATCGGCACCGACGTCGGCATCGCGATCACGGGCGGCGCTGGTCACCTGATCGACAGCTGCGAGTTCGAGGGCCACCGAGCCGCAATCGTGCTGACCGGCACGATCGGGTCGACCGTGCGCGCCAACCGCATCCGTGCTCGCTGGTGGGGCGTCAGCGCGGTCGACTGCGAGGCGGTGGACGTCGTCGGCAATGCGATCGAGTCCACCATGCGAGCCGTCGACGTCGACGGCGGGACCGATGCGCGCATCACCAGCAATGCCGTCTCGGACGGCGACAGCGGCTGCGTCCTGCAGCACGGCGCATCGAGCGCCGAGATCGGCGGCAACCACTGGGCGCGGTGCCGAGTCGGACTGCTCGCGTGGGGCGCCGGCGAGTTCCGCCAACGCGACAACATGTGCGCCGACCTCACTACCGACGACCACGAGACCATCGTCGGCCCCTGAGGGCCGCAACGGTCAGTTGGCGGCGCGAGCTGCCTTGACCCGATCGTGCGGGTCGAGGAACACCTTCCGGAGCCGGATGTGCTTCGGCGTGACCTCGACGCATTCGTCGCTCGCGATGAACTCGAGCGCATGCTCGAGCGACAGGACCCGGTGCGGCGTCAGCTTCACCGTCTCGTCGGACGACGACGCCCGCATGTTGGTCAGCTTCTTCTCGCGACAGATGTTGACGTCCATGTCGCCCGCTCGGGAGTTCTCCCCCACGATCATGCCCTGATAGACGATCGTGCCCGGGCCGACCATCATCGTCGCCCGGTCCTGGAGGTTGACCATCGCGTACGTCGTGGCCGGCCCCTGTCGGTCGGCGACGAGGGAGCCACGCTCGCGGGCGCGGATCTCGCCGTGCCAGGGCTCGTACCCGTCGAAGATGTGGCTCACGACGCCGGTGCCGCGGGTCTCGGTCAGGAACTCGGTCCGGAAACCGATCAGACCGCGCGCCGGCACGAGATACTCGAGCCGGACCCATCCCAACCCGTGGTTGACCATGTTCTCCATCCGTCCCTTGCGGGCGGCGAGCAGCTGGGTGACGGCGCCGAGGTGGTCTTCGGGCACGTCGATGGTCACGCGCTCGACCGGCTCGTGACGCTTCCCGTCGATCTCCTTGGTGACGACCTCGGGCTTGCCGACGGTCAGTTCGAATCCCTCACGGCGCATGTTCTCGATCAGCACGGCCAGTTGGAGCTCGCCGCGGGCCTGGACTTCCCAGGCGTCGGGGCGGTCGGTCGGGTTGACCCGCAGCGACACGTTGCCGACGAGTTCGGCGTCGAGCCGGTTCTTCAGGAGCCGCGCCGTCATCTTCGTGCCGTCCTTGCCGGCGAGCGGCGCCGTGTTGATGCCGATCGTCATCGACAGCGCCGGCTCGTCGACCGTGATGCGCGGAAGTGCGACCGGGTTCTCCGCATCGGCGAGCGTCTCGCCGATCGTGATCTCGGCGATGCCGGCGACCGCGACGAGGTCACCCGGCCCGGCCGAGTCGACCGGTACGCGGGTCAGCCCCTCCGTGAGGAACAACTCCGCGACCTTGGTGCGCTGGATCGAACCGTCGAGCCGGCACCAGGCGACCTGCTTGCCCTTCTCGATCGTGCCTTCGATGACACGACAGAGGGCGAGGCGGCCGACGTACTGGTTGGCGTCGAGGTTCGTCACCCAGGCCTGGAGCGGCGCGTCGGGCGTGTACGCCGGCGCCGGGATCGTCTCGAGGATGACGTCGCGCAGCGGCGCCAGCGAGTCGCCGCGCACCGACTCGTCGTGCGCCGCAGCCTCGTCGAGGGTCGCCCAGCCGTCTCGACCGGAGCAGTACACGATGGGGAAGTCGAGCTGATCGGAACTCGCGTCGAGGTCCATGAACAGCTCGTACGCCTCGTCGACGACCTCCTTCACCCGGGCGTCGGGCCGGTCGATCTTGTTGATGACCAAGATGACGGGCATGTCGTAGGCGAGCGCCTTGCGGAGCACGAAGCGGGTCTGGGGCAGCGGACCTTCCGCGGCGTCGACGAGCAGGACGATGCCGTCGACCATCGTCAACGCACGCTCGACCTCGCCGCCGAAGTCGGCGTGTCCGGGCGTATCGACGATGTTCAGGGTGACGCCGCCCCACCGGACCGAGGTGTTCTTGGCGAGGATGGTGATGCCCTTCTCGCGTTCGAGGTCGTTCGAGTCCATCACCCGATCGGTGATCGCCTCGTGGGCGCTGAACGTGCCGGCCTGCTTCAGCAGGCTGTCGACGAGCGTGGTCTTGCCGTGGTCGACGTGGGCGACGATGGCGAGGTTCCGGAGGTCGTCGCGGCGGGCCGGTCCGCGGCCGGTGAGGTGGGGGGTGTCGACATGCATGGCCGTACCACGCTATCCACGCACGAGGGCGGTCGGACGCCGAGACCTCGCTGCGAGTGCGACCTGGTGCGGCCTCCGGTTCAGTCGTGTACGGCGGTCTCGGACCGGATGCCGTCGACCTCGATCGTGATCGAGTCGCCGCGCGAGCCCGTGGCGCAGGCGTACGACACGCTGCGGTTCCCCAACGGGATCGTGTAGCGGGAACCATCGGCGAATTCGCAAACGAACGAGTCGGGTTGACCGACGACATCGACGAGGGTGAAGCCGACGACGAGGCAGTCGGATCCGAACTTGCAGGGTTCCTGACGCGGCTCGATGACGACCCGGGGGCCGGTGTCCGCGGCCACCGGCACCGTCGTGCTGGTCGGCGCGACGGTCGACGTCGTCGGCGCCACCGTGGTCGTGGTCGCGAGCGTGGTCGTCGTCGCCAGTGTCGTCGCGGGTGCGGTCGTCGCGGGTGCCGTCGTCGCGGGCAGCGTCGTGGCAGGCGCCGTCGTCGCGGTCACGACGGTCGTCGTGGGACCGGGCACCTCGGTGTCGATCGCATCGGTGGCGAGGGGCGCCACCTCGAGCGTCGTGGCCGGAGCTGGTTCCCGTTCGGCGAGGGTGCCGACCGGTACGGCGGCCGAGGTGTCCCCGCCGCCGAGCAACACCATCCAGGCGACCGCCGACAGGGTGACGACGCCGACGATGCCGGCCGCGATCAACGCGATCGTTCGCACGCTCGGGCCGGTTCGCGATGGCCCGCCCGCGGCGGCCGCAGCGATCGCCCGACGCGCCTTCTCACGCTGCCGGGCGTTCGGCGTCTGGGCAACGGCTCGCTTCGGCGTCGGCAATACGGGTGGCGACGGCGCTGCCCCGAGCAATGGTTCGGTCGGACGCGGAGGCTCCGGAGTCGGCAGCGGCGGTGTCGGCACCGCAGCGACCGACAGCGTCGGTACCTCCGGCGGGGCCATCCGCTCGGCACCGTCGCCCGGCTCGGACGACGCCGCAGGCGTGTCGGCCACAGCGGCCGGTTCGATGTCCCACACCGATCCTCCCGACGGTGCCGAGGTACCGCCGTTGCGGGCGCGGTCTTCCGAGTGCGGGGACTGCGGCGGCGGTGTGGGACGGGTCACACCGCTCTATCGGCACCCTGAGCGGCCGAGTTGAGCATGCTGCGTGGTCAGCGGCGGAAGTCACCGTGGGCCGAACGCCAGTCGGCGAGCAGCCCGAAGAGGCGATCGCGCGCCGCCGGTTCGACACCGACGTCGTCGAACACCTCGTCGTTGAGTCGGGCGGCGGCGCGCAGGACCAGCGCGCGGCCGTCGGGGGTGATCGAGGCCAACACGCTGCGGCCGTCGTGCGGATTCGTCGAGCGCTCGACGAGACCGGCCTGAGCCAGGCGCTGCACCGCGTTGGTGACGCTCGCCGGGTGCACCTGCAGTCGCTCACCGATCTTGCCCACCGGCATCGAGCCCCGCGAGCTGAAGTGCAGCAGCATCAGGACCTCGAACCGGGCGAAGGTCAGTTCGAACGGTCGCAGCGTCGCCTCGGCGCGGGCGAGCATGAGCTGTTGGACGCGCATCACCGAGGTGACGAGCGCCATCCCGTCGGCGACGTCGCCCCACCCGGCGGCGGTCCAGTTCGAGCGGGCCGCCTCGATCGGGTCGGCCGCTCTCGCGTCGGGTCGCGGCTCGCTCGCCGTGTCGAACTTCGTGTCGGACTTCGTGGAGCTGTTCGTGTCGTTCGTGTTGCCGGTCAGAGCTGGGTAGTCCGTCGCGCTCACGCTCCCACTGTACAGATACTTTGATGTCAAACTAAGATGGTCGTCATGGCGACGAACCACGACCGCTGGCAGGAGGCCTACGAGGCGTCACCCCTGCGCGACACCCGCTTCGAAACGATGTCGGGCATCCCACTCGACCCGGTCTACGGGCCCGACGACGGCGAGTTCCCCGGGCAGTACCCGTACACCCGCGGTCCGTACGCGTCGATGTACCGATCGAAGCTGTGGACGATGCGCATGTTCGCCGGATTCGGCACCGCCGAGGACACCAACTGGCGGTTCAAGGAGATCATCAAGTCCGGCGGCGACGGACTGTCGACCGCGTTCGACATGCCCACCCTGCTCGGCCTCGACTCCGACGATCCGATGTCGCTCGGCGAGGTCGGTCGCTGCGGCGTCGCCGTCGACACGCTGGCCGACATGGCCGATCTCTACCGCGACATCGATCTCGGCGAGATCACCACCTCGATGACGATCAACTCCCCCGCCGCGGTGATCTTCGCGATGTTCGTCGCCCAGGCCGAGCAGGCCGGGATCCCCCGCGCTCGCCTCGGCGGCACACTGCAGAACGACATCTTGAAGGAGTACCAGGCGCAGAAGGAGTTCGTCTTCCCGCCCCGTGAGTCGATGCGCCTCGTCCGTGACACGATCGCGTTCACCGCCGCCGAGATGCCCCGATGGCACAGCATCTCGATCTCCGGGTACCACATCCGCGAAGCGGGCTCGACCGCAGCCGAGGAACTGGCGTTCACCCTCGCCAACGGTTTCGCCTACGTCGAACTCGCCAAGGAGGCGGGGCTGGCGGTCGACTCGTTCGCACCACGGCTCAGCTTTTTCTTCAACGCCCACATCGACTTCTTCGAAGAGATCGCCAAGTACCGCGCCGCTCGCCGCATCTGGGCGCGCTGGCTCAAGGAGCGCTACGGCGCCGAGAGCGAGCGGTCGATGCAGCTCCGGTTCCACACCCAGACCGCCGGTGTCTCGCTCACGGCACAGCAGCCGGAGGTGAACATCGTGCGCACCGCGATCGAGGCGCTCGCCGGTGTGCTCGGAGGAACCCAGTCGCTGCACACCAACTCGATGGACGAGGCGCTCGCGCTGCCGACCGAGAAGGCAGCTCGGATCGCGCTCCGGACCCAGCAGGTGATCGCGCAGGAGACCAACGTCGCCCACGTCGCCGATCCGCTCGGCGGCAGTCACTTCGTCGAAGCGCTCACCGACGAGATGGAGCGCCAGGCCGAGGAACTGTTCGCCGAACTCGACCGGATGGGCGACGGTTCGATGCTCGAGGGCGCGATCCGCGGCATCGAGGAGAACTGGTTCCAGGGCAAGATCGCCGACTCGGCGTTCGAGCTCGAGCGCAAGCTGAACAGTGGCGACCGCGTGACGATCGGCGTGAACGGCTACACCGACGGCAACGACGACGATCAGATCGAACTGCTGAAGATCACCAACGAGGACGAACAACGCCAGCGCAAGCGTCTCGAGACCATCCGCCAGGATCGCGACTCCGACGCCGTCGCCGCGGCGCTCGAGCGGGTCCGTACCGAGGCGGCCGATCCCGAGGTGAACCTGATGCCCGCCCTCATCGACGCGGTCAAGACCTACGCCACCCTCGGCGAGATCATGCACGCGATGGAGACCGAGTTCGGCCGCCACGTCGAAGTGCCCACCATCTGAACGCCGAACCACACCCCTACCTCGACGACTGAACGCCGAACCACACCCCTACCTCGAAGACTGAACGGAGACCTCCACATGCACGCCGGACGCATTCTCGTCGCCAAGGTCGGCCTCGACGGCCACGACCGCGGCATCAAGGTCGTGGCCCGCATCCTGCGCGACGCCGGCTACGAGGTGATCTACACGGGTCTGTTCCAGACGCCGGAGACCGTGGCCGCTGCTGCGGTCGACGAAGACGTCGACGCGATCGGACTGTCGATGCTGTCGGGCGCCCACCTGACCCTCGCCCCGCTGGTCGTCGAGGCGATTCGAGCGCGTGGGGCGGACATCCCGGTCATCGTGGGTGGGATCGTCCCCGACAGCGACCTCGACGAACTCGCCGCCGCCGGCGTCACGACGGTGCTCCGGCCGGGAGCGACCGCCGAGGAGATCGTCGAGTCGGTCGGCCGCGCCCTGTCCGCAGCTCAGCCGAGCCAGGTCACAGGTAGTACCCCGTGATGTCGATGACGGCGTGGAACGTGCCGAACGGGCCGGCGATGATCCGGAGCTGACGGTCACCGGCGAGCCGGCAGACCGATGCGTTCGCGACGATCGCGTTCGGTTCGGTCCAGTTGACCGTCGACGTACTCGTCGACGCCACGTCCCCGGGCACCACCGAGAGGTGGCTGGCCGCCGAGGTCACGACCGCGGTGGCGTTGAACGTCACCGCGGTGGCGCCGGGCGGCACGGCGTCGGGCGCGGTCACGGCGCCGGTGTCGTCGTCGCGGCCGTTGGCGACGCTGAGCACTCGCTGGGAGTTCGCCGTGAAGACGCCGCTGTCGGGAAAGGTGAGCCGCCGCGAGTCGAAGACGCGGACGGGATCGATCGGGTGATAGCCGCCGCCGGTGCTCGGCCCGGCGACCCGCTGCCAACGGTCGGGCGCGTAGCAGTACCACAGCGATCCGGCCGCGTCGCGTGCCAGGGTGCCGGCGATGCCAGCGGTCGTCGTGCCGACCGCGGTGGCCGCCATGCCGACGCGTCCGGACTGGTCGGCGTAGAGGTCCCACTCGGTTCCCTCGCCGACGACGCCGACACCGTTGGTCGACCGGCCGACGACGCCGGCTGCGCTGTCGGACAGACCGACCACGCCGGTGCCCGCTGGCGCACCGTTCGACTCGCCGTAGACACCGGCGCCACCGTTGCCGGTCGACAGCCCGGTGACGCCACGTCCGGCGTCGCCGGCGGCATCGCCGCGGACGCCGAAGCGGTTGTCGGCGGTGTTGGTTCCGTAGACCGAGGCGCTGCCGGCGGACGTGCCACCGTTCACCTCGAGGGTGGTCCCACCGCTCAGCTGGGTCGTCGACGTGCCGTCGTTGGGATTGCCGATGATCAGCGCGTCCCCATCGTCGGCGGAGACACGGCTCGACATCGCCAAACTTCCGGTTGCTGCAGCGGCGACGATGCCGGCCCCGCGGCCGAACAGTTGCCGTCGCGACGCTGAACGGTCTTCCGGGCTCGCGCCGATGTCGTTCGTGCCGGTGTCCTTCGTCTCGGTTTCGCTCGTGATGTCAGTCATGGGACGTCCTTTCGCTTGCTGGGTCACCAATTCGGGTCTTCCCGGTCCGGACAGATCTCAATCAGATATCTTCACAGGTGTGAAGGTATCCATGACGCCCGTCGGGGCGATGCCCGACGCCGATGCTGCGACCGATCTGGCTGCGCTGTTCCGCCTGTTGGGCGAACCGACCCGGATGCGCATTCTGGCGACCTTGCTCAGCCATGACGAGGTCAGCGTCGGTGCGATCGCCGTTGCCGTCGACGCCTCCGAGACCAAGGTGTCACAGGCCCTGCGTCTGCTCCGGGCAGCGCGAGTCGTCCGGAATCGTCGGGACGGACGAACGATCTACTACCGCCTCGACGACGAGCACGTCCGCACACTGCTCGAGGTGTCACTCGACCACCTCGCCCACCAAGGGGACGATCGTTGATGGGTCACGAACACGACCATCACGATCACGACTACGCCCGGGCGGGCGAGCGTCATCGCGGACGGTTGATCGCCGCCTTCGTCGTCATCGGCGGCTTCTTCGTCGTCGAGGCGGTCGCGGGCGTGCTGACGAACTCGCTGGCGCTGCTCTCCGACGCCGGCCACATGCTCACGGACGTGATCGGCATCGGCATGGCGCTGGCTGCCATCCAGCTGGCGAGTCGGTTCGCCGAGCGCACCGACGAACGGCGCAGCCGGCACACGTTCGGCCTGTACCGCCTCGAGATCCTGGCCGCGTTCGTGAACGCGCTGCTCCTGTTCGGTGTCGCGATCTGGGTCCTCGTCGAGGCGGCGCGCCGCCTGACCGACGAACCCGAGGTGCTCGGGATCCCGATGCTGATCGTCGCCTCGCTCGGGTTGGCGGCCAACCTGGTCGCGTTCGTGTTGCTCCGCGAGGGGTCGAAGGAGTCACTCAACGTGGAGGGCGCCTACCTCGAGGTGGTCGCCGACACGATCGGTTCGATCGGCGTCATCATCGCCGCGCTGGCGCTCGAACTGTTCGGCTGGAGTTGGGCCGATCCGGTGATCGGTGCCGCGATCGGCCTGTGGATCCTCCCCCGCACCTGGCACCTCGGACGGCGCTCGGTGCGCATCCTGCTCCAGTCCGCACCCGAACGGATCGACCTCGACGCGCTGGCCGACGACCTGTCGACGATCGACGGCGTGATCGACGTCCACGACCTCCACGTGTGGACGCTCACCTCCGAGATGGATGCGGCATCGGCGCACCTCATGGTGTGCGACGGCACCGATCACCACGCCGTGCTCGACCGGGCCCGCCATGTGCTCGCCGACAGCTACCGCATCGACCACGCCACGTTCCAGGTCGAACCCGACAGCCACACCGGTTGCCACCAGGTCACCTGGTGACGCGGCCACCCGGCGCGCCCACCGCCGTGACCCGACCTGCCACCCGCGTCCGCCCACTGCCCACCCCCGGACACACAGGCGATTAAGGGGCCGAGCGGATAGGGGTGTTATCGGGTCTGCCAGCGGTTGCGGTGGTCGACGAGTCGAG
>NZZV01000206.1 GCA_002698945.1 Acidimicrobiaceae bacterium | reverse complement strand
CGACGACGCCGTCGGGGCCGAACCGCAGGTACGGCTCCTGGTCGGGGAGGTAGCCGAGCACGACGACCTCGTGTCCGGGAACGACGGTGAGTTCGATGAATGCGTCGCCGCCGACCACCTCGAGCCCGACCGCGTCGGTCGCCGGCTCGACACCGATGATCTCGGTCAGGTAGTCGGTGGGGCCGGCGGCGTCGGCGTGGGCGTTCGACGGCGTGCCGACGAGTGCGCCCACCGTCACGATCAGCCCGACGATCAGCGCCGCAGCGGCGCGGATCACGCTTCGACGACCCGCAGGGTGAACGAACCGCTCGGGTGCACGCTGCACTCACCGCTCAGCTCACCCGGTGTGTCGAAGCGCTGGGTGAGGGTCTCGCCGGCACCGACGTAGAACACACCGACCACGTGTCCCACATCGTCGTCGTTCACGATCCGGATCGACTCGCCCGTCTCCATCACCAGTTCCTGGGGCACGATCTCGACCTCCTCGCCGGCATCGATGCGGTCGGCGGTCCCGGCGGGGATGAGGAAGTCTTCCGCGAACTCCTCGTCCTCGCTCACGTCGGACACGACGACCGAGCCGGTGGCAGCATCGTCGTCGCTGGCACTCAGGTTGCCGAGCAGGAAGCCGCCGAGGACGACGACCGGGATCAGGAACACGATGGCGATCAGCCGGGCGCGGGAACTCATGCTGTCTCCTCGTTCAACAAGATCTCGAGGTCGGTCTTCAGATCGTCGATCTCGACGCCGAACTGCCAGGTGAGCACCAGCTCGCCCTGATCGTCGACGGCGTACAGCGCGGTGGAGTGGGCGACCTCGATCTCGCCGTCGTCGTCGGTCGACACGTCGTAGGTCACGCCGAACGGTGCGGCTGCGGTCGCGAGCGCCGCGCCGTCGGTCGTGCCCAGCGCGATGCCGTCCGGGAAGAACCCGCCGACGTACTCGGGAAGGACCTCGAGATCGCGGTCGGGGTCGACCGTGACCATCGCGACGTCGACGCGTGCGGCGTCGGCCTCGTCCATCCGGCGCAGCGCGAGCCGGAGGTCGGAGAGGGTGGTGGGACAGAAGTCGGGGCAGTGGGTGTAGCCGAAGTAGATGACGAGCAACCCGCCAGGGTCGGCCCGCAGCGCCACCTCGTCGCCGGTCGCCACGTCGGGCAGCGTGATCTCGCCGACCTGCGGTGCCGGCTCACGCTGGTAGCCGGTGAGGGTCGCCTCGTCACCACCACACGCGGTCACCAGTGCGGTCGTCAACATGACGGCGGCCGCCAGTGCGAGACCGCGGCGGAACCTCACGACCCGTCCTCGTCCGTCTCGGGGCCGATCGCTCGGATGTAGGCGATGATCTCGTCGATCTCGGCGTCGGACAGGTCGTTCGCCGGCATCGGGACGCGGTACCCCTCGACGATCTTGGCGCCGGGCTCCCTGATCGATTCACGGAGGTACTCGTCGTCGGCGGTGACCGTCGTGCCGTCGGCGAGTTCGACCTCGGTGCCGTACAGCCCCTGGAACGAAGGGCCGACGCCACCCTGACCGTCGGCCCCGTGGCACGACGCACACCCGCTCGAGCGCATCGTGTTCCGCCCGGCCTCCGCCTCGGCGGACAGGGCAGGGCCGTCCCCGTCGCTCCCGCAGGCAGCGAGGGTGAGGGCGACAACGGGCAACAACAGGGCGGCGCGCCGGGCGCGTCGAAGTGGCAACATCATCATCCAGGTCGTTCGGCAGTAGGTGGGAGTTCCCGGGAATCGGCCACGATGCCGAGGAGTTGTTCGCGTGCTCGTGCGACTCGAGAGCGGATGGTCCCGATCGGGACCCCGAGCATCTCTGCGGCCTCGTCGTATCGGAATCCGTTGAGTTGGGTCAGCACGAACGCCGCCCGTCGATCGTCGTCCAGCCGTGCGAGCAGTTCGTCGATCTCAGGCTGTTCCGTCGACGAGCGGGACGGCAGGTCGTCGGTGGGGAGCGCAGCGACGCGCTGGTCGAGCCGCCGGCGACGCGAGCGGCGACGGGTGGCGTCGGCACAGGTGCGTCGGGCGATCGTGAGGAGCCAGCTGCGGGCCGGGCCGGACGCCCGGTAGCGGTGGAGCGACGCCACGGCCCGCTGGTACGTCTCCTGCGCGAGGTCGTCGGCGTTGTCACGATCGCCCAGGTAGCGACACAGATCGAGCACATCGCGGTGGGTCTCGGCGACGAACCGCTCGAGCGCGTCGCGGTCGCCCGCCTGTGCGTCGAGGAGCAATCGTGTCAGCCGATCCATGGGCGATCAGTCTGCCGTGGGAACCAAATCCTCCCTAGGGTCGACCGTCACAGATGTGGAGCACTCAGCAGTCGAACCGTCGGATCCGTGTGCGCCGTTCCGCGAGCTGGCGTCGGCCTCGCTCGACGACCAGACGACCGTCGCCGAGAGCGCACGTCTCGACGACCACCTGGTCGGATGCGCCGGTTGCCGCGAGTTCCTCGACAGCGCCGCGGCGCTGAACCGGTCGCTGCGGTTCCGCCCGAGCGCAGCCGATCCCGCTTTCGTGGCGTCGGTGATGGCCCGTGCCCGACCCGCCCGTCTGGGTCGTGGCGGATGGATGCGCCCGGTGCTGGCGTGGTGTGCGCTCGTGATCGCCGTCCAGAGTTTCGGTCCGCTCGTGTTCGGTTCGACCGACGGGGCGACCGAGCACCTCGCCCGCCATCTCGGCGCGTCGGGGATGGCGCTCGCGGTCGGCCTCGGCTACGCGGCCTGGCGCCCCCACCGCGCGTTCGGACTGTTGCCGTTCGTCGGGGCCCTCTTCGCTGCGACCGTGGTCGCGATGGTCGCGGACACGATCGCCGGTCACCGCGCGGCGTTCGCCGAGGCGACCCACGTCGCCGAGTTGATCGGCATCGTCGTGCTGTGGATGATCGCCGGCTCACCCGGCTGGGACCGGTCCGTCAGACGCCTGCCGTTGCGTCGTCGCTCCGCCCACCGGTCGGGAGTCCTGGGATCCACCAGGTGAGCAGGGCGTCGGCTGTTGCGTCGTCGCAGCCGTAGGCGTCGAGCACCGCACGCCCGGCCTCGACGACGGCGCCCCGCCGACACGCGTCGACGGCCGCCGCGAGGTCGCCGGCCGGCCACGGAACGTCCGCCAGCACCGAGGGCGTGAGGCGGACCGATCGTGCCGACAGGCCCGTGCCACCCCCGAGGTGCCAGCAGATGGCCGAGGCGACCGGGCTGCACAGCACCGCCTCGATCTCGAACACGGTACGGCTGACCTGCTCGGCGTCTCCGTCGCCGCCGCTCCCCGTCGGCGTGATCGTCGTGACCGGAACCCCCGGCAGCCACGCTCCTTCCGGGTCGGCCACGGCCTCGACCACCCTCGTCTGGTTGGCGACGAGCACCTTCGGGACCAGCTTGCGATTCGCCCAGTCGACGAACCGGCCTTCCAACTGCGACAGGTCGACCCGTGGCCGCTGGAAGAACTGCTTGTTGAACTTCACGCGTCGTTCACCCCACATGCAGTGCGCGGGGTCGATCAGGCCGCTCGTGACCAACGGTGGTCCGTCGATGTCCTCGCCGACGGCGGGTACGAGAGCGTAGTACTCGTCGCGGAAGTTGGCGTTGAGTTCGCCACGGTCGCCGATCGTGCCGCTCGTCGTCAGCGTCGACGGATCGAGTTCCGGGATCCCCAGCACGTCCGTGACGACCCGTGTCCACGCCATCGGGGCGGAGCGGCCGGCGGCCGGACGCCGGAGACCGAGCACGCAGACGTACACGCCGGCGTCGAACCACCGCTGGTCGGCGGCCCACCACGACCAGACGATGTCGGCCTGCTCGTCGACCCGCCTCCGGATCGGACCGGCGTCGCGCGACGCCAGGATCGACTGCGGCAACACCAACGAGACGCGGCCATGATCCGCGTCGGCGAGTTCGACGGCCAGTGCGAGGAACTCGGCTGCGGCGTCGGCGTAGGGGCCGCCGCCGTACTTGCTCGAACCGCCACGCGTCGTCTCTTTCGCCATCTGCGACAGGTAGGGCGGGTTGCCGATCACGATGTCGAACCGTTGGTCGCCCCAGTCGTGCTCGAGGGCGTTGGCGTGGAACGTCCGCGTCCGCGGGTGGGTCACGGTGGCGAGGGCGTCGGCGTCGAGGTCGCATCCGACCGCGTCGACCGAGTAGCCCCGGAGGTGCAGTTCGACCCGCACCCGTTCGAGCAGGCGGCCGTCACCGCACGCCGGGTCGAGCACGCGAACCGGCCGTGTCGGGAGCCACGCCGCCCAATCGCCGGCGGCGTCGATGTCGGCGAACGTGCGCTCGACGAGCAGGTCGACGAGGTCGGGTGGCGTGTAGTACTGCCCGAGCCGTTTGCGCGCGGGTTGCGGTCGGACCATCGCACCAGCGTACGGTGATGAGTCGTGTCCGACCGGTACCTCACGTTCTCACGCGACGACTGGGCTGCGTTGCGCGCCGCCACCCCGCTCACGTTGCGCGAGCACGACCTCGACGCACTGCGCGGCATCAACGAGCGGATCGATCTCGACGAGGTCGCGGCGGTTTATCTCCCGCTCAGCCGCCTGCTTAACCTGTACGTGAGCGCGACCCAGGACCTCCAGCGGGTGTCGTCGACGTTCCTCGGCTCGATCGCACCCAAGGTGCCGTACGTGATCGGCGTCGCCGGTTCGGTCGCCGTCGGCAAGTCCACGTTCGCCCGCATCCTGCAGGCGCTGCTGGCACGGTGGCCCGACCACCCGCAGGTCGACCTGATCACCACCGACGGGTTCCTGTACCCGAACGAGGTGCTCGCCGAGCGGGGCCTGATGGATCGCAAGGGGTTCCCGGAGAGCTACGACACCCGGTCGCTGCTCGCCTTCCTGCGGGCGGTGAAGAGTGGCGAGCCCGAGGTGTCGGCGCCCGTGTACGACCACATCGCCTACGACATCCTCGACGGGGTCCACGCGACCGTGCGGCTCCCCGACATCGTGATCGTCGAAGGGCTCAACGTGCTCCAGGTGAACCGCGAGGGCGTCGAGTTCGTCAGCGATTACTTCGACTTCTCGATCTACGTCGACGCCGACGTGCGCCACATCGAGGAGTGGTACGTCAACCGCTTCTTCACGCTGCGCGAGTCCGTGTTCCAGAACCCCGACAGCTACTTCAACAACTTCGCCGGACTCACCGACGACGAGGCGGACGAGACCGCCCGCTTCATCTGGAAAGAGATCAACGGCAAGAACCTGGTCGAGAACATCGCCCCGACACGCGAGCGGGCGAGCCTCATCCTCCGCAAGGAGTCCGACCACCGAGTCAGCGAAGTCCAACTCCGCAAACTCTGAAGGATCGGGTCGCTTGGTCAGGTCGGACGAGGTCAGACCCCAACCGACCTCGCAGGATCCGATCACCCCAGCTGGCTCGTCGGTTGGGGTCTGACCTCGTCCGACCTCGCAGGATCCGATCACCCCAGCTGGCTCGTCGGTTGGGGTCTGACCTCGTCCGACATCGCAGGATCCGATCACCCCAGCAGACCGGTCGGTTGGGGTCTGACCTCGTCCGACATCGCAGGATCCGATCACCCCAGCTGGCTCGTCGGTTGGGGTCTGACCTCGTCCGACGGGTGTTCGCCGGTCAGTCCGCCAGCCAGGTGGGGATGTCGGTGATGTGCTCCAGCTCGACGAAGCCGCCGTCGTGGTCGTCGACGACCTCGTGTCCCCAGGTGATGTGGTACGGCACGTGGATGCCGGTGCCGCCGATCTCGACGACGGGCAGGACGTCGGACCGCACCGAGTTGCCGACGAAGACGAACCGCGTCGGGTCGATGCCCCACTCGTCGAGGATGCGACGGTAGGTGTCGGCGTCCTTGTCGAGCACGATCTCGATGTGTTCGAAGTGGTGGTCGAGCCCCGACGTGCGCACCTTCCGTTGCTGATGCACGAGATCGCCCTTGGTGATGAGCACGAGTCGGTGGGTTCGCCCGACGGCAGCCAGGGTCTCCGGCACACCGGGGAGCAACTCGACCGGTTCCATCAACATGTCGTGGGCGTGATCGACGATCCGTCCCAGCACCTTCGCCGGCACGTTGCCGCTCGTGGCGGTGACCGCCGCCTGCACCATCGACAGCGCGAAGGCCTTGACCCCGTACCCCGAAATCGGCACGTTGTCGAGCTCGATCGCCTCCAGCGAATCCATCACGTCGATCCCGTCGGGCGCATACGGCGACACGAGTTCGACGAACATCGCCTCGGCTTCGCGGAAGCTGTCTTCCGACCTCCAGAGGGTGTCGTCGGCGTCGAAGCCGACGACGTCGTATCGATCGCCGCGTGCCATGACGGGCACGGTACCGGGACTGCCGCTCAGCGGTGAATGGCGTTCAGGTAGTTGTAGACGGTGATCCGACTCACACCCATCGCGTCGGCGACGTCCTCGACCGCACGGCGGAGGATGAAGGCTCCCCGCTCGTCGAGCAGGCGGACTGCCTTCTGCTTGTCCTCACGCGACAGCCGGGGGAGCGCATCGCCCAGTTCGGCCTCGACTGCCTCGATCAGCCGGTCGAGTGCGCCGTGCAGTGGCGGCATCCGCACCGCGCCGACGACCTCGCCCTCCCAGAGCAGTGGGACGTCGGATCCTTCCACTTCGTCGGCCGGCACCAGGGTGGCTCCGACGGCGTCGACGACGGGACGGACCGCCGTGATCAGCGGATGCGGGGTCGACGGGGTCGACGGCGTCGTCGTCACGAGTCGACCGCCTCGATGTCGACGTTGATGTGGGTGGCGCCGCGTTCGACCGCGATCCGTGCGATGGCGGCGACGACATCGCCGACCCGCTCGCTCGGGACGGTGCACGACGATCCGAACGGGCCGACCTCGACGTCGACGCCGAGATCGCGCAGCGCATCGACGGGCGCGGTCACGTGCTCGCCCGGTGCCGCTTCGACGAACGGCTCGATCGTGAACTCCACGCGCTGCACGACGTCACATCGTAGGCGTCGTGCCGGGTCGGCGCCGCACGGCGGTGACCGTCGCGAAGCCGGGGACGTGGGGGAGCAACAGCGCCACGCTGCCGGGCAGGAAGGGGACCTCCGCCGACAGTGCGGCGAACTCCTCGGTGTCGACGACTCGGATCTCGCTCACCTCGCCGTCGATCGCTCGGAAGGGACCGTCGCTGACCGTTCGGTAGATCCAGCAGATCTCACGCGCATGGTCGTCGTCGTGACGGCCGACCCCGACGAACGACGGGTTCGCATCGACATCGTCGACACCGTCGACACCGAGCTCCTCCGCCAACTCGCGACGAGCGGCACTCGCTCGGTCTTCACCCGCGGTCACGACACCACCCGCACCGATGTCCCACCAGCCGGGGAACAGGTCCTTGTCGGTGGACCGACGCTGCACGACGAGTCGACCGTCGCTCGTGGTCACGATCACGGCGACGGACCGGTGGAGCAGGTTCTCGGCGCGCATCCGAGCGCGAGGGACGATCGCGATCACTCGATCGTCCTCGTCGACCCACTCGACGAGTTCCTCGCTCGCTACCCGCGTCGGCTCGTCGGTCGCGGCCATGTCGTCACGTTAGGTCGTCGCGCCCGATGCCCGGGCGACGACCGGACGACGACCGGGCTTCCCGGAGGGCGTACCATCGCGCCATGAGTCTGGACACGCTGCGCGAGGAAGCGCTCGACCTGCAGGACGACACCGTGGCGCTGCGGCGCCGTCTCCACGAACGACCCGAACTCGGCAACGAGCTGCCGATCACCCGTGACGCCGTGCTCGAGTCGCTCGAGGGTCTCCCGCTCGACATCACCCTGCACGAGTCGACGTCCGGTGTGGCGGCGCTGCTCACCGGCGAACGACCCGGTCCGACGGTGCTGTTGCGCGGCGACATGGACGCGCTGCCGCTCGACGAGTCGACCGGTCTCGACTTCACCTCCAAGACCGACGGCCACATGCACGCGTGTGGTCACGACACCCACACCGCGATGCTGTCGTCGGCCGCCAAGCTGCTGTCGGCCCGCCGCGACGAGATCGCCGGACGCGTGCTGTTCATGTTCCAGCCCGGCGAAGAGGGTCACCACGGGGCCAAGTTCATGCTCGAGGAGGGGCTGCTCGACGTCCCGCCGCTCCCCGACGGCACCGAGTCGCCGGTCACCGGTGCGTTCGCGCTGCACATCACCTCGACGATCCCGACCGGCATGGTCGCGACCCGAGGCGGTGCGTGCATGGCGTCGGCCGACCAGTTCCTGATCCGGGTGCACGGCGAGGGTGGCCACGCGAGCGAACCGTTCCGCACCATCGACCCCGTTCCGATCGCGTGCGAGATCGTCCAGGCACTGCAGCTGATGGTGACCCGTCGGATCGACGTGTTCGATCCGGCCGTGGTCACGGTCGGCCGCATCCAGGCCGGGACGACGAACAACATCATCCCGCACGTCGCCGAGATCGAGGGCACGATCCGCACGGTCAGCGAGGCGACCCGTGCCAAGGTGCACGACCATCTGCGGCGGGTCGCGAGCAATATCGCCGAAGCGCACGGTGCGACCGCCGACCCCGAGATCGTCCTCGGCTACCCGGTCACGTCGAACCACGACCAGTTCGCCGAGTTCACCCTCGACACGGCACGCGACGTGCTCGGTGAAGCGAACGTCCATCGGCTGCCGAACCCGATCATGGGCGCCGAGGACTTCTCGTACGTCCTGAACGAGATCCCCGGCACGATGATGTTCCTGGGCGGCACGCACCGTGACCGCGACGTCCGATCGGCGCCGGCGAACCACTCGAACCTGGTCGTGTTCGACGAGGAGGCGATGCCGACCGGCGTCGAGCTCTACGCCCAGATGGCACTCCGGCACCTCGGCGCCGAGTAGCGCTCAGGTCGCAGCCGACCGGCGCGCCGCGCGATCGGCCGGCCAGGCGTCGATCGCCGCCACGAGGCCGTCGATCAGCGAGCGAGTGTGGGGCACGATCGGTTCGTGCCAGTCCCACCACAGCGGGCTCGAACCGCGCACCCGCGGCGGCAGCTCGATCTGGACGCCACCCTCCGACGGAACGTTGACCGGGTTCCTCGGATGCACCCCGCGCAGCTCGGTCGGGATGCGGTCGAGGTCGTCGACGATGTCGTACGCCGGCAGGGTCGTTCGCAGGTGACCGGCGACGTGGGCGGCGAGCGGGCGATTGCCGCCGCCCAGCAGGAGTGACGTGAACAGCCCACGTCGGCCGTACCCGTGCACCGTGATCACCACGTCGACGTGTTCGACGAACGCCGCGAGGCGTGCCGACTGCTCCGGCTGGACTCGGATCGAGGGGAGATGCACCGTCCATCCCGGAGGATGGACGACGCCGTAGTACGACGCGCCGGCGCGTTCGGCCGCGAGGCGAGCGATCACGTCGGTCATCGCCTCGAGCCCGCCGCCGTGGTACGCCATCACGCCGAACCGGCCCCGCAGCTCACATTCCTCCGTCACACCGGGGGCGGCGAGCACCTCGGCGAACGTCGGCTGCGTCATCCCCCCATCGTCGCACGAGGCCCGCGGTAGAGTCGGATCGATGCTGGTGTGGATGGATCTGGAGATGACCGGCCTCGATCACACGTCGGACGTGATCGTCGAGATCGCGACGCTGGTCACGGACGACGACCTACAGATCGTGGCCGAGGGGCCCGATCTGGTCGTCCACCAGCCCGACGAGGTGCTGGCACGGATGGACCCGTTCGTCGTCGACATGCACACCCGCTCGGGCCTGCTCACGAAGATCCGGTCGTCGACGATCAGCCTCGAACAGGCAGGTGCCGAGACCCTGGCGTTCATCAAGGAGCACGCGCCGGTCGAACGCACCGTGCCGTTGTGTGGCAACTCGATCGGCACCGACCGTCGGTTCCTCGCCGCCTACCTGCCCGATATCGAGGAGTACCTGCACTACCGCTCGGTCGACGTGTCGAGCCTGAAGGAACTCGTCCGTCGCTGGTACCCCGACGTGCTCGGCGCCCGCGGCTGGAAGCAGGGTGCCCATCGCGCCCTCGACGACATCCGCGAGAGCGTCGCCGAGCTCCAGATGTACCGTGAGCTGGTCTTTGCCGGCACCGACGTCGTCGGCGAGCGGCTCGCACAGCTCGCTGCCGCCGCAGCCGACGGATCGAACTCGGACGGATCGAACTCGGACGGGTCCGGCGCGGAGGATCCCGGCGTCGCGAACGATGCGCCGTCGGTGGGCTGAACTGGCGGCCCCCGGCCCCTGCCGAACGCGTGAACAATCTGCGCAATAGTCCCGCAGATTGTTCACGCATTGCTCGGGGTGGGGTGGGCCGGGTGGTCCGGGACGGGGGTGGCACGCGAGACTCGTTCGATGCGCGCTGTCGTCGTCAACGAGTACGGCGGGCCGGAGGTGCTGACCGTCACCGACGTGCCCGATCCCACCCCGGGTCCCGACGAGATCCTCGTCAGGGTCGCCCACACGGCGGTGAACCGGGCCGACACCCTGCAGCGACAGGGTGGCTATCCCGACCCGCAGCGGCGTGAGCACGAGATCCTGGGCCTCGAGTACGCCGGCACCGTCGAGGCGGTGGGCGAGCGGGTCCGAACGTGGCAGCCCGGCGACCGCGTCATGGGGATCGAGGCGGGCGCCTGCTACGCCGAGCTGCTCGTGACCCACGAGCGCCAGGCCTTGCCCGTGCCCGACTCGGTCGACCTCGCCGACGCCGCCGCGTTCCCCGAGGTGTTTCTCACGGCGTGGGATGCCCTCGTCGTGCAGGGTGGGCTGACCAGCGGTCGCTGGGCACTCGTCCACGCCGGGGCCTCGGGGGTCGGCACGGCAGCGATCCAGATCGCGAAGGCGATCGGTGCCCGTATCGCCGTCACCTGCTCGGCCGGCAAGATCGATGCCTGCCGGGCGCTCGGCGCCGATCTGGTGCTCGAGCGGTCGCCTGCCGACTGGGCGACCGCGCTGAAGGAGGCCGTACCGGGCGGGGTCGACGTGGTGCTCGACGTCGTCGGTGGTGAGGAGGCGAACCGCAACCTGGCCTCGATCAAGACGCAGGGGACGATCGTCCAGGTCGGACTGATGGGTGGCGCCAAGACCGACGTCAACATCGGACTGATCCTGATGAAGCGCGCCACCTGGATCGGCACGACGCTCCGGGCGCGTCCGATCGAGCAGAAGGCAGCGATCTGTCAGCGGTTCATCGACGAGGTGATCCCGCTCATCGAGTCGGGTGTGCTCCGACCGGTGATCGATTCGCGCTTCCCCATCCACGAGATCGCCGACGCCCACCGGCACATGGAAGCCAACGCCAACATCGGCAAGATCCTGGTCGACGTCTGACGCGGTCCTCCCGAAGGTTTCCGCAAGACCACCGCGAGGTCGTGGTGTTGGGTGGTCCCTGGCGCGCGTGAATCAGCGCTGTCCAGGGAGACCCGCGATGACCACCCCGACCACCCCGACCACCCCGACGACCGACCGTGCTGGTGCCTCCGGCGACACCGGTCGGCACCGTCGCCACGAAAATTCGTGGGTTGCGCGTATCAGCGACCCCGGCCCGCGCCTCTCTGGACCCGACACACAGGAAGCGAAGGAGCAGCGGGAATGACACTCATCGACCTCCCTGTCGGCGGACCGACCGTCGACGACATGATCCGAGACGACGACCAGACGCGGAACGACGACATCCGGAACGATCTCGACGGTGTGAGTTGGACGTTGGTCGACGCAGACGAACTGCCGGGCGACGTTCCGGTGCTGTCGAGCTACCCGCGGTGCGCGGACGGCAACGGCACCCTCACCCATTTGTTCTTCTCCGACGACGAGTTCGACATCGCACGTGCCAAGTCGATCTGTGGGAAGTGCGGGCTCGCCGAATCGTGCCTGTCGTCCGCCCTCGAGCGGGCGGAACCGTACGGCGTATGGGGTGGATCGCTCGTGATCGACGGCGTGATCGTCGAGGTCAAGCGTGGACGTGGCCGACCGCCCAAGCATCCTCGCCCGCCGTTGGTGGTCGATGAGGTCCCGCTCCCACCACATCTGGTGGCGTGAGATGTTCATCTGAACCGGCGTCGCCACGACAGCGCTCGACCCATCATCTCGGAGGGTCGCCTCGGAGGGGTCGACCGCCCCTCGCGGAAACCTCCTTGACGTGGCCCGTCGCAGCGTGGTCCACTAGTCACCGCTGCGCCGCACTGGCGCGGTGACGAACATGCGGCCCCGCCGCGAAACCCACTCGAATCTCCGCACGCCACTCGCGTAGCGTGCGCACCCAGGAGGACGACCCGAATGATTCCGATGACGACGCAAGAACTGGGCCAGCAGCCCGGTGGCGCGCGTCTCGGCGCGTTCGCCTCCCGCTGCCGTTCGCACGCCGCCGCATCTGCGGTCCGCGCCGCCGAGTGCGGCAGCTGGCGTGTCGCCGTGGCCGTCCCGTCCCATGTCATGACCGGTGTCGTGAACCCGGCAGGCAATGCCGACATGGGCTACGTGGGCACCACCGGCACCACCGGTCTCGGTTTCGGCCTGATCAAGCGCCCCGCCCGGCCCCTCGGAACGAGGTCGACGTAACACCAACGTCGAAACACCTCACACCGAGGCCGCCGGGTTCCGCACCCGGCGGTCTTTTTGTTTTTTCGAACTCATGACACCCATCAACCAGCACATCAACCAGCACAGAACCACCCATCAGAACAGGACCGAAACCGTGAACGTCATCGAACTCTCCCCCGTCGACGAGACCTCCGTCTCCACCGTCCCCGTCGCCCGCTGCGCCGACGGCAACGGCACCCTGACCCCACTCTTCTTCTCCGACCACGTCCTCGACATCGCTCGGGCGAAGGTGATCTGCGCCAAGTGCGCTCTCGCCGAGTCGTGCCTCGCGGACGCACTCGACCGGGAGGAGCCATGGGGCGTCTGGGGCGGCGAACTTCTCTCGATGGGACGGATCGTCGCCAACAAGCGGCCAGGCGGCCGACCACCCAAGCGGCCCCGGCCGCCGGTCATCGTCGACGAACTCGGTGTCGTGGAGACGGACGCACGTGACGACGCGTCCGTCGACCCGCCACGCACCGCGGAAGGCGACAGCGACCTGGTCGCCGTGTAGGCCGCGGCGTCGACAGCCCAGCAGATCGCGGCCCGGCCGGCTTCGAGAACGACCGGTCGGGCCGACGAAGTCTCCGGTGCAGGGTCCGTGATCGGGACGTCCGGCACGGACCCCGCACCCGCCGTCACCCCCAGGACCGGCCGGTGCCCACGTGAGGTCGACTCGCGTGGCACCGGCCGTAGCCTGACGGGATGACCCGACGAGCACGCGACCGGGCACTGGCGATCGCCGTCGGCTCCCTCGTCGCGATGTCCGCCATCGTTGCCGGCTTCTGGCTCGGTGGAGCGTTCGAGCCGTCGCAGCGCACCGACGGATCGTTCGTGCTGGACGAGCCCGGGATCTTCCAGCAGCCCCTCGACGACGTCAACGCCGACGCCTCCGGCGATCGGCTCCCCGACGTCGTGTTGTACGACGCCGACGGCGGTGAACAGCGCCTCGACCAGCTCCGGGGACGACCCGCCGTCGTCAACCTGTGGTTCTCGCGCTGTATCCCGTGTCGGCGCGAACTGGTCGACTTCGCCGAGGTGCACGCCGAGTACGGCGAGCGAATCACGTTCGTGGGTATCGACCCGTTCGACACGCCTGAGGCCATGGTCGAGTTCGCCTCCGAGCGCGGCGTGCAGTACGACCTGTGGCGCGATCCCGACCAGGAGTTCGTCGACGCCGTCGGGATCGTCGGGTTCCCGGTCACCATGTTCGTCGCCGCCGACGGCACCGTCGTGCGTCAAACCGGGGAGATCGACGCCGCCGGACTTCGCAGCGCCCTGGACGAACTCTTCCCCGAGGCCGGTTGATGGGGCTGTCGTTCCTGCGCGGTCTCGTGGCCTCGGTGAACCCGTGTGCGTTCGTCCTGTTGCCGACCTACCTCATGTACTTCCTGGGGATGGCCGGGACGCAGCCGGGCGACCAGCGGGCGTCGGTTCGCCGAGCATTGCTCGTCTCGGCGTCGGTGTCGGCCGGCTTCCTGTCGGTCTTCGTGGCCGTCGGCCTGGTGTCGGAGTACGTGACCGGCTGGATCGAGTCGAATGCGATCTACGCCACCGCGGTCATCGGTGTCGCGTTCGTCGCGCTCGGCATCGCCATGCTCACCGGATACGAGCTCCCCGTGCGCACCCCCGCCATGGGGTCCCTCGGCGGGCTCCGAGCCGAACGAACCACGATCCTCGCGATGGCCGGGTACGGCGTCGCCTATGCGGTGACCTCGATCAGCTGCACGCTGCCGCTGTTCTCGACCACACTGTTCGGCAACGTTCGCCGTGACGGCTGGGGGAGCGGGGTGGCCAACGTGGTCGCCTACGGCCTCGGTATGGCCCTCGTCGTCACGGCGCTCACGGTCGCGCTCGCGGTCGCGAACACCTCGCTGCTCGGTGCGTTGCGGGCCGGATCGAGGCACGTGCAGCGGATCGCGGCGGTGCTCGTCCTGTTGTCGGGCCTGTACCTGCTCTACTACTTCGTCGTCGTCGATCTGAACGAGGGCAGTTCCGCCGTCACCGACCGTGTCGACTCGATCCAGCAGCGGATCACGATCCAGCTGCAAGACCGGTGGCAACTCGTCGCCGTCGTGCTGACTGCGATCGTGATCGGCGCAATCGTGTTCGCCGTCGGCCGTCGGCGTGGGGACCGGACGTCCGGCTCCGAGTCCGGCCCGGACGGACAGGTCGCCTAGCGTTCGGGCGATGCCCGATTCACCGCAGCGTGCCGCCGACGTCCCCATTCGACCCGCCGCCACGGTGATGCTCGTTCGAGACGGTGACGTCGGAATGGAGGTGTTCGTGATGCAGCGCACCCTCTCGGCGGCCTTCGCACGCGGTCAGTACGTGTTCCCGGGTGGCAAGGTGGACGACGCCGACCACGCGGACCACTTCGAACCGATCTGTGACGGACTCGACGACGACACCGCGTCTGCCAGGCTCGGTCTCGAGTCGGGCGGGTTGGCGTGGTACGTCGCCGCCGTGCGTGAGGTGTTCGAGGAGGCGGGGGTTCTCCTCGCCCGTCGGGCCGACGAACGCGACGTGGTCGATCTGGACGGTCCCGACATCGCCGCCCGCTACAACGACGCACGCCACGCCGTGCACGAGGGGCGCCTGGACTTCGCTCAGTTCTGCTCGGACGAGGGGCTGTTGTTGCTGGTCGACGCGCTCCACCTCGTCGACCACTGGATCACACCCCAGGGTGAGCGGCGTCGCTTCGACACCCGCTTCTTCCTGGGTGCGGCACCGCCGGCGCAGCATCCGCTCCACGACGACAAGGAGACGATCGCGAGCCGGTGGGTGCGACCCGCCGACGCGCTCGATCTGTGGCGTGCGGGCGAACTGCAGATGTTCCCGCCGACCGTGGCGGCGCTCGAGTTCCTGGTGCCGCACACGAACGCCGGTGCTGTCGTCGCGGCGGCGAAGGCCATGGGGATCCCCGAGCCGGTGCTCCCCAAACTGATGGTCGTCGACGGCAAGGTCACCGGCATCAAGCTGCCCGGTGATCCCGCCTACGACGACGTCGTCGAACCCGAGTTCTGTCTCTGACGCTCGTTGTCTCGGACCCGAAGGGTCAGGCACCTTCTGGTCCGTGGTGCTGCGATGTTCGGGTCCGTGCGCCAAAAGGTGCCTGACCCCTTCTGGTCAGTCGTCGAAGGCGGCGTTGACGGCGTCGAGGAGGCGGGCCGAGCACCCGGCCATGTCGACGTCGCTCTCGCCGATCGGCGGCACGATCTCGGTCGCCAGCCGTTCGGCGATCGCCCGGAACTCGGCCGCGGCCGCCCCGTCGCCGGACGCTGCCACCGGAACGCCGTCGTCGTTGCCGGCGGCGACCGCCGACTCGAGTGGCACCCGGCCGATCAGCGGCGCGTCGATCTCGGTCGCCAGCGCTTCGCCACCGCCTTCGCCGAACAACGGGTACGACTCGCCGTGGTCGCACACGAACGCACTCATGTTCTCGACCACGCCGATCACCGGCAGGAAGCTGCGCGCCGCCATGTCGGCGGCCCGTTGGGCCACCTTCTGCGCGGCGCGAGCGGGTGTGGTCACGATCAGCATCGAGGCACGCGGGAGCAGCCGCGCCAGGCCCATCTGTACGTCGCCGGTGCCCGGTGGCATGTCGATCAGGAGGTAGTCGAGGTCGCCCCATGCGACGTCGGACAAGAACTGCTCCACCGCCTTGGTGAGCATCAGGCCGCGCCACATCAGTGCCGTCGACTCGTCGACGAGGAAGCCTGTCGAGACGACCTCGAGTTCGCCGGGGCCGATCTGCTGCTTGTTCGGGATGATCTTGGGCTTGTCGGAGTCGTCGACCCGTTCGGCCTCCATCCGCTCGGAGATGCCGAGCAGGCGCGGCATCGAGAAGCCCCAGATGTCGGCGTCGAGCACGCCGACGCGGAAGCCGCGGGCGGCCAAGGCGACGGCGACGTTGGCCGTGACCGAACTCTTGCCGACGCCGCCTTTGCCGCTGGCGACGGCGACGACCTGACAATCGTTGGGGATCGCGGTGTGCGGTGCCCGCTCGCGGGCGACCCATCGAGCCTTCGTCATGACCGCCGAGCGTTCCTCCGCGGTCATCTCGCCCCACTCGATGCGGACGTCGCTGACGCCCGGGTGCAGCCCGAGCCTCGTCTCGACGTCGCGCTTGATGTCGGCGCGCAGCGGACAGCCACCGATCGTGAGCTTGATCGTGACCGTGACGACGCCGTCGTCGGCGACCACGACGTCGGGCACCATGCCGAGGCTCACGACATCGGCGCCGAGTTCCGGATCGACGACGCCACGCAGGACGCTCATCACGTCCTCTCGGGTCGGTGGTGCGACGTGCGGATCGTCGTGGGCAGCCATGTCGTGATTTTACCGGGGAAAGCCGTGTAATCTCTCCTCATGGGTTCGGAGCACGACCACCGACCGCCGACGGGTTCCGACGCGCCCGATCTCGGCGATCCGGCCGCTCGGCTCCAACTGTTCAAGACGCTGGGCGACAACACCCGCTACGCGATCTACCTCGAACTGGCTCGATCGGTGCGACCGCTCACGACCGCCGAGATCGCCGACCTCATCGATCTGCACCCCAACACGGTCCGCCCGCACCTCGAGCGCATGCGCGACGTCGGCCTCGTGTCGGTCGAGGTCGCCGGACGCGGCGACGTGGGCCGTCCGCAGCACCGCTACTCCCTGTCCGATGCGGCGCCGTCGCTCGGCCTCGAGCCACCCGTGCTCCCCGTGCTCGCCCGCATGGTGCTCTCGATGGCCGAGCGCCTCGGAGCCGGGCCGAACGACGCATATGCCGTCGGCGAGGACGAAGGACACGGCCGCAGCAGAGCGTTCCGGTCCGCGCCGTCGAGCCTCGAGGCGGTCGTCACCGACCTCGACCGGCTCGGATTCGACCCGGTCGTGCACGGCGATCCCGATGACGACGACGTCGCCGTGGTCGCGTTCGCCAACTGTCCGTTCGGCGATCTCGCCGAGCGGCACCCCGACCTCGTGTGCAGCCTGCACCATGGCCTGATCGCCGGCTTCCTGGCCGAGCTGGGTGACACCGACGTCCGTGAGTTCTGCTCGGTCGCCGCCCGGACTCCGTGCCAGGTCTCGCTCGTGGGGGCGGTGTGACGATGTCACCCGGCCCGGCGGTCGCGCGGCCGTCCGTGCGTCGATCCGTTCCGGCACGGTGCCCGGCGCGGGCGCCGACACCGGTACAATCGAATTTCATCTTCACCGCAATCCACCCTGTGTGAAAGGACCGACGATGATCACCCTCACCGACTCCGCCACTGTCAAGGTCCGCGAACTGCTCGACTCCGAAGGCACCCCCGACTGGTCGCTGCGTGTCGCCGTGAAGCCGGGTGGGTGCAGCGGATTCCAATACGAGATGTACTTCGACGGTGACGTCGCGACCGACGATCAGCAGGCCGAGTACGGCAACGACGTCAAGGTCGTCGTCGACCCGGCGTCGGCGCAGCTGCTGCAGGGCGCCACGCTCGACTACAAGGACGGGCTCGACCAGTCCGGGTTCTCGATCACGAACCCCAACGCCTCGCGCACCTGTGGGTGCGGCCAGAGCTTCTCCTGACAGCACCACCGGTTCGTCGCCGGGCCCCACGCGTTCCCGCGTGTGTTGAGAAACTGTTGCACTCCGTTGACGAGGGTTGCCTCGTGCACCCGGCGCTGAGATGGTGACCCGATATGTCTTCGCCCGTACGTCGTGAAGCACGCCGATACCGGCGTCGGATCCTCGCCATCTGCGCAGCGATCGTCACGATCGGGTTCGTCGTCACGGCACCCATCTTCCTCGATCGGGTCGAGTCCGATCTCGAGACACGCGTCCCCGACGAACTCGCCGACGCCGGCTATCCCGGGCTGACGGCCAGCTTCAGCGGGCAGGACGGGACCCTGTCGTGCGAGGCGCCGCTCACCGACCCCGAAGCGGCACGTCAGGCCGCGTACGACATCTGGGGTGTTCGAGCGATCGATCTCGACCGCTCGTGTCGGGTGAACACCACCGCTGACGCGACGGCGATGACCGACACCTCGGACACCACCGACGGCGAGTCTGCCGCTGCCGGAACGGCGGCCGCCACCGAACCGACGGAACCAGCGGCGCCGACTTCGACGGTGGCACCATCGACGGCCGTGCCGACCGATCCGGCGTTCGCCACCGTCGCGGACGCCGTCGCCGGATCACCGCAGCTGTCACTGCTCGGCGTGCTCCTCCAGGAGGCCGACCTCGTCGCCGAGTTCGGCGACTCCAATGCCGACCCGGTGACGCTGTTCGCCGCGACCGACAGCGCATTCGAATCGCTGCCGGCCGATGTGCTCGCCGAGATCCGCGAGAACGCTGAACTGCTCCGATCGCTGGTGTTCCACCACACGACCGCCGGCCGACTCCTGAGCACCGACTTCGAGAACGGGCCGGTCGAGATGCTCGACGGGTCGAGTCTCGAACTCGACGTCGACGTTCCCTCGATCGCCGATGCCACGATCACCGTGGTCGACATCGACGCGGGCAACGGGGTGCTGCACATGATCGACAGCGTCATCTTCCCGGCAGACTTCGGTGTCGGCCCGGCCGCCATGGCCGAAGCCGGCGCCTCGTTCGACGGCACCAGCGTCGGTTTCACGGGCACCGTGGCGACCGAAGCGGTGCGTGCCTCGCTGGTCGGTGCGGTCGCCGACGGCGTCGAGGTGGTGGACGAGCTGGGCGTCGACCCCGACACCGGGATGGACGCCGAGGTGGGCGCCCGGATGGCGGCGTTGGTCGGTGCGACGACAGCGCAGCTGGCCGAGGGCGTCGTCGCCTTCGACGGTGACGAGCTGACGGTGTCGGGGACGGCGACGTCGGAGTCCGCTCGCGACGCCGTCACCCAGGTCGCCACCGACGTCGACGCCGCGTCGGACGTGAACGTCGACCCGGGAGCCGAACCCGAACCGGAGCCAGAGCCGGAACCCGAGCCGGAACCAGACCCGGCTGCCGACCTCGAGACGCTCCTGAACGCGTACGTGGCGAACAACCCGATCCTGTTCCAACCCAGCTCGGCGCTCATCGCCGACGAGTCGGTGCCGGCGCTCGATCGCATCGCCGAACTGATCGCCAAAACCGACGGGGTGACGGTCACGGTCGAGGGCCACACCGACAGCGACGGCGACGCCGACGAGAACCTCGTCCTGAGTCGCCTGCGTGCGCTGGCCGTCGAACGGGCGCTGATCGAACGCGGCGTCGCCGACGGCGTCCTCGAGTTCGAGGGGTTCGGCAGCGAGCGGCCGGTCCTGGTCGACGGGGTCGAGGACAAAGCAGCGAGTCGCCGGGTCGAGTTCCGAGTGGTCACGGTCTCGTGATGGTGCCCGTGCGAACATGGAGGCCCGTACACTGCCCGCTCCGTTCCGTACCCTGCCCGCTCCGCTCCCACCGAATCCCGCTCCGCTCCCGCCGGTTCCCGAGGTGATCCACTGATGCCCTACACCCTCGCCAAGATGTTGGTGTGGATCGTGCTCGCGGTCGGTCTCGGCGTGATCACCGGTTGGCTGCTGCGCAACGTCACGGCCCGGCGCCAGATCCTGCGAGCCCGCAGTCAGCGCAGCGACGGTGCCGAGGTCGATCGACTCCGTGAGCGCATCACGACCCTGGAATCCACGATCGCCCAGCGCGATCGCCGCATCGCCGACCTCGAGTCCGACACACCCGAGCCGTCAGCGGCGCCCGACGTCCCAACGCCCGATCCCGCGCGGACCGACGCGTTGATCGGTGCGCCGGTCGACCCGGAGATCGCGGGTGCCGAAGCGATCCTCGAGTGCCCTGTCGAACGCGACGACCTCAAGCTGATCGTCGGGATCGGTCCCAACGTCGAAGACCTGTGCCACGGCATCGGGATCCGCACGTGGGACGACCTCGCCGCCACCGAGGTGTCGCTCCTGCAGACGATGCTCACCGACGCCGGTGCTCGCTTCAAGACCCTCGACCCGTCGACCTGGCCGAGCCAGGCGGGACTCCTGGCTCGACACGACTGGCAGGGGTTCAAGGCGCTGTGCGACGAACTCGCCGCTCCCTCCGACGCATCGACGCCGTGACCGACCCGTCACCGAGGTCGTCGATCGAATGAGTCCTGAACCCACCGGTGAGGTCGAGTTCACGGTCAACGAGCGTCCGGTCGCGGTGCCCGCCGCCGGCTCGCTGCTCGACGCCCTCCGTGAGGAGTTGCACCTGACCGGGGCGAAGGACGGGTGCAGCCCGCAGGGCCAGTGCGGCTGTTGCACGGTGTGGGTGGACGGACAACCGCGGGTCGCCTGCGTGACGCCCGTGACGCGCGTGCGTGGGCGATCCGTCACGACGATCGAGGGCCTGCCGACCGCCGACGGTTGGTCGGCGACGTTCACCCGCCACGGGGCGAGCCAGTGCGGCTTCTGCACGCCCGGCATCGTGATGCGCGCCGCAGCCCTCGACGACGCCAAGCGGTCGACCCGCGCGGGCGCCTGCCAGGCGATGTTGGCTCACCAGTGCCGGTGTACCGGCTGGCAGACGGTGATCGACGCGATCGTCGACGGTCCGGGCGGGAGCTCCGAGTTGGTCGACCCGGCCGCCGCTGCGCATCGCGCCGAACTCGAAGGTGGCGTCCCGCAGGTGGTCGGGCCCGAGGTCGCCGTCGGTGCGGGTGGGTTCGCGGACGACACGGCGCCGTCGAACGCGCTCGTCGCCGTGCGTGATGCCGAGGGCGAGTGGGTCGTGGCCGAATCACTGCACGAGGCGCGAGAGCTGAGCGGGAAGGTGCAAGGCCGTCGCACGACCGCACCGCTGTATTGGCCGATCGAGGTGCCGGACGGCGCGTGGGACGTCACCTTGCAGACGACGTGGGTCGAGCCGGGATATCTCGAGCCCGACGCGTCGTGGTGCGAGCCCGGTGGTGAGCCGATGTCATCGCACGGCAACGGCGGCGCGTTCGGCGGCAAGGAGAGCGGCGCGCTCGGGGACGTCGCCCGTCGACTCGCCGACCAGCACGGCCGCCCCGTGCGCGTGCTGTCCACACGTGAGGACGTGGTGCGCACGGGGCCCAAGCGGCCGCCGATGTCCATCGGCGCGCTCGCCGACGGCACCGGCGTCGTCCGCGTCGCCCGCACCGCCGGCGTCGCCGCGGCGATTCGTGCCGTCGCGCCGGGCTTCGCCGTCGAAGAGGTCGACGTCGTCGGTCCGGCGACGTCGGTGGCGATCCGGGGTGCCGGCTGGGTCGAGGCGGCGGTCGTGCTCGCGGNGCTGACCGACGATCCGACCTCGCNGGTGGTCGCACCGGGTGGNGGCGCCGCATCGGCGTCGGTNGCGGACGACGGCACGATCGCNGTGCGGGTCGAGGCCGGCTCCGTGCTCGATGAGCGGGTGCTGCGCAGCTACTGCATCGGCGCCGCCCACATGGCGCTCGGCTGGGTGACCAGCGAGGGACTCTCGATCGGCGACGACGGCGTCCCCCACGATCTGACGATGCGGTCGTTCGGCATCCTGCGCGCGGTCGACACGCCACTGATCGACGTCGACATCGTCGAGACGGACGCCGAGCCCGTCAACGGCAGCGACGCGGTGTTCGCCGCCGTTGCCGCCGCTGTGTGGCGACGGGCCGGGCTACCGTCACGCTGGCCGACCACCCGCTGATCGCAGTACGGTGGCGCGCCTTGAGCAAGCCTCTCGGTCCGTACACGCCCGCCGTCCGCGCCGGTGACTTCATCTTCGTCTCGGGCCAGGTCGGCATGGTCGACGGCGCCCTCGCCGAAGGCGGGGTGGCCGGCCAGACCCGACAGGCGGTCGCGAACCTCACGTCACAGCTCGAGTCGATGGGCGCGGCGCTGACCGACGTCGTCAAGACCACCTGCTTCCTGATCGACATGGACGCGTTCGCCACCTTCAACGACGCCTACGTCGACGCGATGGGGTCGCACCGCCCGGCCCGGTCGACGATCGCCGTCCGCGAACTGCCGGTCGGCGCCGTCGTCGAGATCGAAGCGGTCGCCTACCGCCCGGCCTGAGCGAGCGGCTAGCCTCACCGTCATGGCCGGAGCCATCGCGATCGTCGTCGCCCTGTTGATCTTCCCGTCGCTGGTGCTCATCAGCGGCGGATTCGGCTCGGCCATCCTCGGGTTCTTCCTGCAGCGTGACGGCGAGGTCCGTCACGAGGGCAGCGAACTCCTCGACATCGACGACTGACGACACGGCGCGATGCATCGTCACGACGCATCGACCGAGATCCTCACCCAGGCGGTCATCCGCTACGCGGTCGACCGGGTCCGGCTCGACCCGCCACCGCTCGACGGTCCACACACCGTGGACGATCTCCGAGCCATGGCCGGTCACACGATCACCGAGCGTGGCATCGGCGGGCTCGAGGCGTTGCGCGTGTTCGGCGACGTGCTCGCCCCGGCGTGTATCTCGGTCGACCATCCGCGCTTCTTGTCGTTCGTCCCGGCGGCACCGACGGAGGCCGCGATCCTGTTCGATCTGGTCGTGGGGGCGTCGAGCGTGTATGCGGGCTCGTGGATGGAGGGGGCGGGCGCCGTCTTCGCCGAGAACGAGGCACTCCGCTGGATCGCCGACCTCGCCGGGCTGCCGGCCGAAGCGGGCGGCGTGTTCGTCAGCGGGGGCACCGCCGGCAACCTGTCGGCGCTGATCGCCGCCCGATGGAAGTGGCGTCACGACGCCGGCGGCAGCCACGATCGCACCCGCGGGCTCATGATCGCCTCGTCCGGCGCCCACTCGTCGGTCGCTCAAGCAGGTCGGGCCATGGACGCCGACGTCGTCACGGTGCCCGCCGATGCCGACGGACGCATGCACGGCGAACAGCTCCGGGCGACGGTGGCGGCGCTCGAGCCCGCCGACCGCGAGCGCGTGTTCGCCGTCGTCGCGACGAGCGGTACCACCAACGTCGGCGTGATCGACGACCTGACGGGTGCCGCCGACGTCGCGGACGACCTGGGTGTCTGGTTCCACGTCGACGGCGCCTACGGCGGAGCGGCGTTGGCCGCACCGTCGGTGCGTGACAAGTTCGTGGGCGTCGAGCGGGCCGACAGCTTCATCGTCGATCCGCACAAGTGGTTGTTCGCCCCGTTCGACTGCTGCGCGCTGCTCTACCGCGACCCGCGCGTCGCCAAGGCGGCGCACACCCAGCAGGCCGAGTACCTCGACGTGCTGCACGATGACGACGACTGGAATCCGAGCGACTACGCACACCACCTGTCGCGACGGGCCCGGGGCCTGCCGCTGTGGTTCAGCCTCGCCACCCACGGCACCCAGGCCTACAGCGACGCGGTCGAGACGACGCTGCGGGTCGCGCACGAGGGCGCGGAACTGATCCGAGCGAGCGAGCACTGCGAACTCGTCGTCGATCCGGAACTGTCGATCGTCATGTTCCGACGGCTCGGTTGGACGGCAGCGCAGTACCACGAGTGGAGCGACGCCCAGCTCGCCGCCGAGGAATCCTTCGTCGTCGCCACGTCGTGGCACGGCGAGACCGTGCTGCGCATCTGCCTGGTCAACCCGCTCACCACCGTCGACGACATCGCGGCGATCGTCGAATCGCTGCGGTGACCGAAAGGACCCTCATGGCCGACCTCGTGATCACGAACGCCCGTTGTGTGGCGACGATGGACGACGACCGGCGGGAGATCGCCGACGGTTGGGTGTCGATCACCGACGGGCTCGTCGAGGCCGTCGGCGACGGATCCGCGCCTGCCGCGACGGTGACGATCGACGCGACCGACTGCCTCGTCACGCCCGGGTTGATCAACGCCCATCACCACCTCTTCCAGAACCTGACCCGGGCGTACCCGCCGATGACCGACAAGCCGCTGTTCGGTTGGCTCCAGTCGCTGTACCCGCTCTGGTCGATGCTCGACGCCGACGCCGCCCACGTGTCGGCCTGGGTCGGACTCGCCGAGCTCGCGTTGTCGGGATGCACCACGTCCACCGACCACCTGTACCTGCACCCGCGTGGAGCGGGCGACTTGCTCGGCGCGGAGATCGAAGCTGCACGCGACCTGGGGATGCGGTTCCATCCGACCCGTGGATCCATGTCGCTGTCGGTCAAGGACGGTGGGCTGCCACCCGACGAGGTCGTGGCCGATGACGACGAGATCCTCGCCGCCAGCGAGGAGGCGGTCGCTCGGCACCACGATCGGAGCTGGGGGGCGATGACGCGCATCGCGCTGGCGCCGTGTTCGCCGTTCACGGTGACCGAGGCGCTGATGGTGCGCACGGCCGAGCTGGCCGAACGACTCGACGTGCGGCTGCATACACACTTCGCCGAGAACGACGAGGACGACGAGTTCAGTATCGCCACGTTCGGGTGTCGGCCGATGGAGTACCTCGAACGCACCGGGTGGGCGACCGATCGGACATGGGTCGCCCACTGCGTCAAGCCGAACGACGACGAGGTCCGACGTCTCGGTGCCGCCGGTGTCGGCGCCGCGCACTGCCCGTCGAGCAACCTGATCCTCGCATCGGGCATCTCGCCCGTGGTGGCACTGCGCGCCGCCGGTGTCCCGGTGGGTCTGGGCGTCGACGGCTCGTCGTCGGCCGACGCCGCGTCACTGTGGCTCGAGGCCCGTCAGGCGATGCTGCTCGCCAAACTGCGCGACGGTGCTGACGCGGGCACCGCTCGGATGGCGCTCGAGATGGCCACCCTGGGCGGAGCGGCCTGTCTCGGTCGAACGGGTGAACTCGGTGTGCTCGAAGCGGGAGCGGTCGGTGACGTCGCCGTGTGGTCGCTCGACGGTCCCCGGTTCGCCGGTGCGCTCGCCGATCCGGTCGAGGCGTGGTTGCGGTGCGGCCCGGTGTCGGCCCGCGACACGATCGTGCACGGCACGCCGGTCGTGCGCGGCGGCGAGTTGATGAGCGCGCGAGTCGGCGAGATGTTGGCGGAACACACGAGGCTCAGCCGGCGGCTCCAGCGGTTGTGACGCGTGACCCGGTCGGGGCGACACCTGCCGACGCTCGTGACTCGCCAGAATGGTTCGGTGCCATCGCCCACCCTCCGATTCCTCGCGGCCGCGACGTGTGTCGCCGTCGTCGCGACGGCCTGCGGCGACGACGCTCCGGGATCACCGACGGCTACCGAAGCGTCCGTGCTGTCGACGATCGATCATGAGCGGCTGACGGCCGCGGAGTTCCTCGACGACGGCGGCACCGGTGACGAGATGGCGGCGGCCGCACCGCCGACGACGGCGATGCCGGCCGGAGTCGAGGAGGAGCAAGTGCTCGACGACCCGATGACGCCCCCGGTGGCGACGGTGCCCCTCGACGAACGTCCTGCGCTGCCGGCGTCCGTGGCCGTGGTGGGCGACTCGATCGCCCGGTCGGCGACCGATCTGGTCACCAGTTCGATCTCGCTGCACGGCATCGAGATCATGGCCTACGACGCGCTCGAGAGTAGACGCATGGCGGAGTGGGGTGGCGCCGACCTGTCGTCGGGCGTCGCGGCGATCGACGACCTCGTCGAGTTCGGTGCCGAACCCGAGTTGTGGATCGTCGCGCTCGGGACGAACGACGTCGGTGCCGGCACGAGCCAGGACGTGGTGCAGGATGCCATCGACGAGGTGCTGGCGGAGATCCCCGACGATGCCTACCTGTTCTGGGTCGACACCTGGGTGCGAGATCTCGACGATCGGGCCAACATGTTCAACCTGCTGGTGCGGGCGTCGCTCGCCGACCG
>NZZV01000205.1 GCA_002698945.1 Acidimicrobiaceae bacterium | reverse complement strand
AACGGCGGCTGGCCGAGCACGGCGGCTCTCACCCCCATCTCGTCCACGAGTTCGTCTCGGCGATCACGGAGGGGCGGCCGCCTGCGATCGACGCCGTCGTCGGAGCGCGTTGGACGGCTCCCGGCATCGTGGCCCATCAGTCGGCGCTGGCCGGCGGCGAGGCCCTCTCCGTCCCGGAGTTCGCAGATCTCACGGCAGACGACAGGAAGAGGCAACCATGAGCAACCACACCCGACAGAGCATCGTCGACGCACTCCGCGCCGAGATCGCCGCACACCGACCGATCGTCGGAACCGGTGCAGGCATCGGCCTGTCCGCGAAGTTCGCCGAGCAGGCCGAGACCGACCTGATCCTGGTGTACAACTCCGGCCGCTACCGAATGAGTGGCCACGGTTCGAACGCGGGTCTTCTCGCCATCGGCGATGCGAACGGCATCGTGCTGGAGATGGGCGAGCGAGAGGTCCTCCCGGTCGTGAAGCGCACGCCGGTCATCGCCGGTATCAACGGCACCGACCCGACCCGGCGGATGTCCGACCTCATCGAGCGGGTGACCGCGATCGGGTACGCGGGCGTGATCAACTTCCCCTCGCACGGCATCATCGACGGTCGTTGGCGTCAGAGTCTCGAAGAGACGGGCTTCGGCTACGACCGTGAAGTCGCGATGATCGCCGAGGCCCACGCACAGGACGTGTTCACGATGGCTTATGTGTTCAACCCGGACGAGTCCACCGCCATGGTCGAGGCGGGTGTCGACGTCGTCGTGGCACACGCCGGCCTGACGGTGGGCGGTTCGATCGGCGCCTCCTCCGACCTCGCGATCACCCTCGACGAGACGGTGGGAATGGTCCAGGCGATCGCCGACGCCGCCGTCGCCGTCGACCAGGAAGTGATCGTCGTCTGCCACGGTGGGCCGATCGCGACGCCGGAAGATGCTCAGTACGTGATCAGTCGGACGACCGCCGTCGGCTTCATCGGTGCATCGAGCATCGAGCGCCTGCCCGTCGAGACGGCCCTGCGTGACACGGTGGCGTCCTTCAAGGCGATCGAGGTCGCGTGATGCAACCTCGAGTCGCAGTCATCGGTTCGCTCGATACGAAGTCGGCGGAGACCGAGTTCTTGGCAGAAGCGGTCGCAGCAGCGGGCGGTGATCCCTTCATCATCGACACGTCCGCAAGCGGCGACGCCGGAGTCGCGCTTGCGAACCAGTCGCTGGAGTTGCAGACGCTTCCGGTCGACCGTGCGGCGTTGAGCCGTCTCGACCGTAGCGAGGCGATGCGTCTCGTGTCGGCGGCGGCCGTCGAGCACGTCGCCCGACTCGTGTCGGAGCGGCGAATCGACGCCATGGTCGGTGCCGGCGGGTCGAACGCCGCCCTGATCTTCGCCGCGGTGGCAAACGTCGTCCCGTTCGGGGTCCCCAAAGTCCTCGCCTCGACGATGGCGGCCGTCGATGCGGCGGGGGTGATCGGTGACAACGACGTCACGTTGATGTACCCGGTCGCCGACATCGAAGGCCTGAACTC
Source organism: Acidimicrobiaceae bacterium (assembly GCA_002698945.1). Classification (GTDB taxonomy): domain Bacteria; phylum Actinomycetota; class Acidimicrobiia; order Acidimicrobiales; family Ilumatobacteraceae; genus Ilumatobacter. The sequence continues at coordinate 8,836 of NZZV01000205.1, read as the reverse complement.
ACTCACGTCCGTCGTGCTCGCACAGATCGCCGGTGCGGCTGTTGCGATGGCGCAGGCGCCCGACTACGACGATCAACGTTCGGGCGGTGTGGTGGCCGCGACGATGTTCGGCGTGACGACGGCATGTGTTCACGCGGCACGCAAGCTCGTCGAGGCGTCCGGCCAGGAAGTCATCGCGTTCCACGCGACCGGAACCGGGGGACGCTCGATGGAGGCGCTCGCCGACGAGCGGCGATTCTCGGCGATCCTCGACATCACGACGACCGAGCTCGCCGACCTGGTCGCCGGGGGGACGCTGTCGGCGGGGGAGGAGCGACTCGATCCTCGACGCGGCCCCGACATTCCGCGGGTCGTCGCTCCCGGCGCCGTCGACATGGCGAACTTCGGTCCGATCGCTTCGATCCCGAGCGAACTCGCCGGACGGCACTTCTACCAGCACAACGACCTGGTCACCTTGATGCGGACGACGCCGGAGGAGAACACTGCGATCGGTCGCCATATCGCGAACTTCGTGGCGAACCGGCCCGACTCGGTCGTGCTGTTGCCGCTCCGCGGTGTCTCCGCCCTCGACGTCGAAGGTGGTGAGTTCTGGGACCCGGACGCGCTGGATGCACTCTTCACCGCCATCCGGGCGGGAGCCCCGGCCGAACGCATCATCGAGGTCGATGCCCACATCAACGATGAGGCGTTTGCTACAGCTGCGGTCGAAGCGCTGCGACGGTTGACCGGTGGGTCGGCCGGTGGGTCGGCTCGGCCATGACCGATTCGAGCCGACCTCCGCAGGCTGGGCGGCCCGATCGCCAGATCGAGCACCGAACCTTCGTCAGCTACATCGACAAGTCACGGGAGTACTACCGAGCGCAAGGGTTCGATCAGCCGTACCGGTGGGCGGCCTTCGACGGCGTGCCGTTCACCCCGCTCGACCGACCGCTTGCCGAGAGCCGGGTTGCGCTGGTGACCACGTCGTTCCTGCACCATCACGACTCGAGCCATGGGGCACCCGCCACCGGAAAGTCGGTGTATCACCATCCGGTCGACGAGTTGCCGGATCGAATGTTCACCGACGACCTCTCGTGGGACAAGGACGCGACGCACACCGACGACACCGAGTCGTTCCTGCCGCTCGGGGCGCTCAATGCGCTCGCTGCTGATGGTGTCGTCGGCTCGGCGAATGATCGGTTCTTCGGTGTGCCCACCCAGTACAGCCAACGCCGTTCCGGTCTCGACGCCGAGCAGATCGCCGCCTGGTGCGGCGAGGACGAGGTCGACGTCGTCCTGCTCGTTCCCCTTTGACCGGTGTGTCACCAGACCGTGAGTCTGGTAGCACGCACGCTGGAGGCTTCCGGCGTCACCACGGTCGTCATCGGGAGTGCCCGCGACATCGTCGAGGAAGCGGGTGTGCCGCGGTTCGTCTTCGTCGACTTCCCGCTCGGGAACCCGTGCGGCAAGCCGAACGATCGCGCCATGCAACGCGAGATCGTGTCGCTCGCCCTGTCCGTCGCGGCGTCAGCGATCGCTCCACGGACCACGGTGCAGGCACCGTTCCGGTGGGGCACTGACGACTGGCGGACGAACTACATGGCCGTCACCGACGAGAACCGAGACGCCCTTGCACGTGCCGGAGCGGCTCGCCGGGCCGCCGCAACCGACTCCTGAGGAGCCCACCCACGAAGTGGTACTCGCTCGGCCGACCCGCACCGGTTCGCTCCTCACCGCAACGGTGGTGTGACTTGCTCATCCCTCGCGTTGCGGCGACGGGTCAGCGCCTACCGCTGTGTCTCACCAGTCGTGCTGGTCGAGCAGCTTCTGGAGGTTGCGTTTCGGCTTGTGTGTGGTTCGGGCCGCCGTCACGATCGCGGCGAACCGCTCGGGCACACAGGCCGCGGTCGCGAGTCGCTCGACCCGGCTCATCAGTTCGACGGCCGCGGCGTAGCTCTTGTTGTTCTTGACGTCGATCGCCCGGAAGATCTGAGGTTCGTAGACGTCGATCGCGCCGATCGGATGGCTCGCCTCCCGGAGCTCGGCCAGTTCCATCCACCGTCGCGGCGAGCAACCGCCGCTGACAGCCGCGTCCCAGGCGTCCTCGTGTCGGCCTGCCCACTGGAGGATGTCGACGAGTGTCTCGTTCGGCACCGGCCGCTGGTCGCCACCCTGTTTCCCGACGCGCTCACGAACATGATCGATGGCCGCCTCCAGCGTCGCATCTGAGTCACCGCCGACCGCATCGAGGTACCGCACGAGTGTTCGGCGTGACGGTCCCGCTTCGAAGTCGTCCCGGTAGAGCGCGAGCGCTTCCTCGTCGTGTCCGCGATCGCGCAGCAGCGGGGCGATCGCGTCGATGACGCCGGACGCGTCGTACCGGTCGGTCCGCAGCCGTGACAGTCCGGCTCGGCCGGCCTCGATCGCCTCGTCGACCCGGCCGGCTCCGGACAGGGCGTTGACGATCGCCACGGTGTCGCCCGGGCCCGCGTCTCGACCGAGCTCGGCGACCAGTGCGTCGACGTCACCGAGCGCCGCTGCATAGGCGCGTCGCATCGACTTCAGTGTGTCGGCACGATCCGAGCGGCTGCCGCCCGTGCCGAGCGCGTCGAGGAGCCGCCCGTACTCGGTGAGGCCCGCCTCGCCCAGCAGATCGGAGTACGTGTCGACCGCGTGGTAGAGGCTCTCGAGTTCGGAGTGCAGTTCGAGATCGACGAGGCTGCGCGCCAGTGCGACGGGATCGGGTGGGCGCGCCTCGCAGGCCCGAAGGTGGAGTTCGCCGACTCGTTCGGACAGGTCACGTAGACAGCCGCTGTTCGAGTCGTCGACGTAGCCGCACGCCCGATCGACGGATCGGAACGCGTGCTCCGTCAGCGTGATCACCGCGCCGGCGTGGCCGCGGGCGAGGAGGTCGTCGATCGCATCGAGCACGAAGTACACGTCGTTCGCCCACCGGTCGGCCTCTCGCCAGTCGACGTAGTCGTCGATGAAGGTCGCCTCGTCGATCCGTCGGATCCAGCGGTCGATATCGATCTGCTCGTGTCCGGCGTCGGCTTCGAGGAGGAGGCGCTCCCGCAGCGCCCAGTCTCGGTCGGACTGCTCGACGAGCAGCTCCACCAGCCGCTCGGTCGGGAGACGTTCGAGGTAGCCGACGAGTCGCTGCTGCTCGTCGGCAACGTCGGCAACGTCGACCGGGGCGGCCGGTCCGGATCGGCTGGGCTGTGCATCGGCCGGCAGCACCAGTGGCGGTTCGGAAGCACCGGCGTCGATCATCGCGAGTTCGAGGGCGAGCGCGACGCAGTGCTTGCAGAATTCGCCATCGGCGGCGGCAGGGCAGGTACACGACCAGTCGGGGCGCTCGCTGACGTCGAAGCGGACCTCGTAGCGGTGCGTGCCGCGAACGTCCGCGACGACCGACGTGGCGGTGAGTGCGGTGATCGTGACCGCCTCGTTGTTCTGGTACGACGTCCCACGACGGATGACCCGGTCGGTGGCGAGACGGTGGACGGTCTCGGCGTCGAACACCTCGAGGAGCGCGTGGACGTCGGTCACGGCGTGCAGTTTGGCAGCCGTCGGGTGAGGGCGTGCCCCCGAGACGCACCCTCGAACATGAGGGTGCTGGCGTCGCTGAGTCAGGATTCTCTCGGGCCGCGCCGTCTCGGCTCGGAGCTCGGCGGAGCCGACCTGCATCTCGCTGTGGAGGTTGAAGTGCGGTGGTCGAGTCGGTCCTGGCGGCGACGTCATTCACGCGATCGGTCTCCAGAGCCGGTCGAGTGGCATGACGTGAATGCGGTCCTCGTAGGTATANGACCGCGGNCCGGTGNTCAGCGCTACACCGGCGATGAACCGGGAGCCAAGNGCNTTCCTGAGCGTTCGCAACCCCTTCAGCTCCTTGCCTGNTATNCGNTCGGCGGACTTCACNTCGAACGCNATGACGCTGCCGTCNTCGAACTCCATGACGAAGTCGATCTCGTCGTTGTCGCTGGTGCGCCAGTGGCCCGTGGTGACAGGTTCGTCGAGCCATGACACCTGTTTGCGCAGCTCGCCGACAGCGAACGTCTCCAGCAGATGCCCGAACTCCGTGAGCACAGTGGGATCGAGGCCGGCCAACTTTGCCGGGGTGAGCCTGAGTGCACGGGCTGCAACACCTGAATCGACGACGTGGATCTTCGGAAGCGACGTAGCTCGCGCCCGCAGCGTCTTGCCCCATGCGGGCAACCGTGCTACGAGGAAGAGGTCTTCGAGGAGTTGCGCGTAGTCCTCGAGCGTCTTGCGGTCGATCGCCAGGTCGGCGCCCGCCCGGCTGAGATTGAGGACCTGGCCCGTTTGTCCAGCGAGACGGTGGAACAGGTCACGAAGTGCGTGTCGTTGACGGACTCGGACAAGTTCGATGGCGTCGCGTTCCAAGGTCTGCTTCACGTAGTCGTCGAACCATCTGCTGCGGCTTGCGTGCGTGTGCCGGGTGAGTGCCAGCGGGAACCCGCCAACAACGACCAGGTCGATGTACTCGGCGCGGGTCGTCGACGATGACGGCAGAGCCGCGACGGCCGCAGCGGCGTCGGTGCGCAGTGCGGGAATGAGATTCTCGATCGTCCCGGCGATCTCGCCTTGGGACAGCGGCCAGATGGTCAGCGCGTGCAGGCGGCCAGTGAGGGCTTGTGCCGTACGTGGAAGTGCGTCCTGGCGAGTCGAGCCGGTGAGGACTGCAGTACCTGGCTGCGCGCCGTCCCGGTTCAGCCTGGACTTCAGCGCGTCGAGCAGCTCCGGGGCGTGCTGGTACTCGTCGAGGCACAGCGGTGTGTGCTCGCCCACCGCCGTTGTCGGATTGGCACGCACCGCGTCGAGAACTGCCGGTTCGTCGAGGTCGATCACTGCCACGCCGCGCGCTGCGGCGAAGGCGCGCAGGACCGTCGACTTGCCGACCGATCGCGGCCCATGCAGGGCGATGATCGGCTCCTCGTCGCTGAGCGTTGCGAGGAGTGTCGAGATGCGGCGATCAACCGTGCCTTCCAGCCGTGTAACCATTCATCGAATCTAGCAGCAGGTTTGTCTTGCAAACTCCTAAAGTACGAGTAGTTCGAACTCCGAATATTCGAGGCACTGATGCTCGGAAACGTCGAGGCGTGCCGCCACCGTCTCGTGCAGGACGCTGCGAGTAGGCGACGGGCGCTGGGCTGCCCGAGCGTTCAGGGCAGCAGTTGCACCGCCGCCAGCAGGAGCGTGCTCCATGCCGCAGCAAACGTGACCATCCACCTGATCTGCCGGGTCGTCCCCTGTGCCATCTCGGTGCGGAGTTCGGCGAAGCCGACCTGCATTTCGCTACGTAGGGACGTGCCGAGCTTGTCGAGGTCGTCCTTGGTGGCGACTTGGTCCCAGGTGACGGGTGGGAGATGGGCCATCAGTGCGTCTGCTCCTTCGGAGCCGAGTGTGTGCTCGAGTGTGCGGTGCAGGTTGAGCGGGTGCGGTCATCGACCGGCATGGTTCGTTCTCCTCGGTGAGCGTGACAGCGAGGGGAAGTCGGTGACGTCAAACGTACCAAACGGGTGCGCGCCCTCGTCCGGGTTGTGCCGGCGGCGTCGTGCAGGTCGAAGCAACCGAACGCGTGCCCGTGCCGTGATCGGCTGATGGCGTCGCGGGCACGATCTCCCCGAGTCTGCCCGCGCCGGACCGGCCTGTCGCTGTCGGTCGGTCCCTTCGACGTCACCGACCACGACCCTGGCGGCGCCTCTGCCCCCGGCTGGTGGCACCCTCCCACCGACGGGCCTGAGCACAGCGGCCCTTAGCGGCCCTCGCCGTGATCGCGATTGGCCTCGTCACCCTCGGCCTCACCGCAACGCGACTGACCCGCCGCCAACACTGACGAACAACCTGCCTCGCCGTCCCTGATCTGTGGAACACGTGCTCGTGTGGACGGCGGCCGAACGTGCGCCGCTTCGGCCGGGTCCCCCGGTGGTCTCCATCGCGAAGTTCCTGCTACGAGTGCATCTTTGAGGTCCGCCTTGACACTGTGCGGCGTGTGGATCCATAGTGTCCCACGTCACTAAGCGAGCGCTTAGCAACCTAGTGGAAGAGGGGTCTCCTGTGCAGAGAGCACGTTCAATTCGCGTCGCCGCGTTCATCACCGCGGCGGCACTCCTGGCGTCGGCCTGTGGCGACGACGAGTCGACCGACGACGCTGACGCCGAGTCGGCAACCGAGGAAACGGTCGCCGACACCGAGGAGGCCGAAGCCACCGACGCCGAGTCGGCGAGCGACACGACCGCCGCCGAAGACACCGATGCGCCGGCCGCCGAGCTAACCGCCACGGTTGGCGTCGTCGGTCCCAAGAGCGGCGTCGCTCCGCACTACTTCGTCGACTCGCTGCGCGGTTTCGAGCTGGCAGTGCCGATCGTCGAGGAGCGCTACGGCGTGACGCTCGAGATCATCGAGGCCGACGACGAAGGTTCGCCCGAGGTCGCGTCCCGTGAGGTGCAGCGGCTCCTCAACGAGGAGGAAGTCGATGCCCTGCTCGGACCCGCACAGTCGGGCCCGGCTCTTCAGGTCGCCGAGATCATCCAGCGCGCCGGTCGGCCGTGGCTGCTCTCGGTCGCCGCCGCCGACCAGATCCTCGCCGAGGACATCGACCCGAACTGGGGCTTCCGCTTCCAGAACACGAACCAGCAGGCGATCGACGTGACCGCCGACCTGCTGTTCGAGGAGGGCAACACCGTCGGCATCTTCTACTCCGCCGAGGGCTACGGACAGTCCAACCTGGAGTCGATGAAGGCGACGGCCGAGGCCCGCGGGCAGGAGATCGCTGCCGAGGAGGGCTTCGAGCCCGGTACGCCTGACCTGACCTCCGCCGTTCGACGGATGCAGGACGCCGGTGTCAACTCGGTCTTCTTCGCCGTCAGCAACGGCTCCGACATCGCCACGCTCGTCAAGGCGATGGAACAAGTCGGTTTCGAGCCGACGACGAAGATCGCGACCGTCACGATCCAGAACGAGTTCACGGATCTGGCGACGCCCGAGCAGTGGGACGGCATCCAGATCCCCGACCCTCGTGACCTGACCGGTGAGTCGTACGCCGGACTGATGGCCACGTACGAGGAGACCTACGGTGAGCCGCCGCTCGTCGGTGCGGCCGTCTATCCCTCGTACTCGGCGGCGTTGGCCTACGGACAGGCCGTTGCTGCGGCCGGCGACGCGACCGATTACGACGGCGTGCGCCTGGCGCTCGAAGGGATCGAGGAGCTCGACGTGAACGGCCGAGTGTTCGAGTCGCCGTTCGCGACCGACCGGACGATCTACGACAACAGCGCAGCGTCGTGGTACATCCACATCTTCGACGAGAACGGCGAGATCGTCTCGATCGGTCACCCTGGCTGATGTACGAATCGGTGATGCTCGGGGCGGTGACGGGACTCATGTTCTCGTTCGTCGCCCTGGGCTTCGTCCTCACCTTCATCACGACGAAGACGTTGAACTTCGCGCTCGGTGAGTTCATGGCGATCGCCGGCTTCGTCGCTCTCGGCCTCGCGTCGGTGTCGTGGATTCCGGCCGTGCTGGTGTTCGCAGGTGCGATCGCGGTGCCGGCCTTGCTCGGTGGCGCGACGTACCACGTCCTCGTTCGGCCGTTCGCCGGCGGCTCGGGGCACGACGTCCGGTGGCTGCTCACCACGGTCGCACTGTCGTTCGTGCTCCTCAACTTGTTGATCAACGGCCAGAGCGCCAAGGTCCGGGTGCTCGACGTGCCGACCGCCGACGGGTTCGCGACCCTGCTCGGCGTCACGTACAGCAAGCAGCTGCTCGTGATCGCCGGTCTGGCCGTGGTGGTCGTCACCGCCGCCCACCTGGTGCTCGAGAAGACGTCGGTCGGCGTGAAGATGCGGGCCGTCTCGGAGGATCCGGAGATGGCGTCGCTCGCCGGGATCTCTCCTCGTGCCGTGGCGATCGGAACGTGGATCGCCGCCATGGCGGTGGCCGGACTGGTCGGAGTGCTCTGGTCGAGCTACGCCGGTCTGTCGCCGCGGATGGGACTCGCCCTCCTGATCGGCGCCTTCGCCGTCGCCGTGATCGGTGGCCTGACGTCGGTGCCGGGCGTGCTGCTCGGCGGGCTGATCTACGGCATCACCACCTACGTGACCGGCTACCAGTTCGGTGCCGCCTGGGGTGACGTCGCCGGCCTCGCGCTCGTGGTCGTCGTGCTCGTCCTGCGTCCCCACGGTCTGCTCGGCCGTCGTGTCGAGGTGAAGGTCTGATGGCCGACACCGCCGCCGCGGCACCCGTACCCGCACCCGGACCGGCATCGGCGCCGTCCCGGAGCCGTGCGTGGGGAGCCCACCTCATCGTGTTGGCGCTCGCCGCCCTCGCACTCCTGTTGACGTTGAACGACGAGGGCCGCGATCTCGCACGGACACAGACGATCGGGCTGATGCTGACGACGCTGGTCGCCGCGCTCGGCCTCAACCTCCTGTCCGGCTACTCCGGTCTGATCTCGTTGGGGCAGGGCGCCTTCGTCGCGATCGGTGCGTACGCCACGGCCGTGTTCCGTGTCGACGCCGGGCTGCCGTGGCTCGTGGCGGGCATCGCCGCACTGCTCGTCTGTGGTGTGGTCGGCGCCGGGATCGCCGTCGCCGCCGCACGGCTGCACGGACCCCAACTCGCCATGGTCACCCTCGTGTTCGCCGTGGTCGTGCATCGCCTCCTGGTCGAGCTGCCCCGATTCGGCCGCCTGTCCGGTTACCCGAACCGCGCCGACCACGGCAGTGGTCTGGTCGACCCGCCCCGACTCTTCGGCCACGCGTTCGAACCGCCGCTCTTCGCCGGGACCGTGCCGACGGCGATGATCCTCGTTGTGGCGGGGGCCGTGGTCGCG